>CALRZK010000560.1:0-3460 GCA_943372615.1 Bradyrhizobium ivorense
CTGCCGGATGACGCCAAGCGCAAGCCGCCGCCGGCCTCGCGCCGCGTGCAGGAAGCGATGGCGCAGCCGTCCAAGGGCGAGGAACGTGAGGCGCCGCAGGAGCAGGAGATCAAGCTCTCGGTGTCTGATCGCGAAATCCTGCAGAAGAAAGACTTTGCGCAGATGAGCGCGGCGGAGATCGCCGAAGTCACCCGCGCCATCGCCAATATGCGGCTGCCGCAGGCAGAGCTACGCACCCGCCGCACCCGGCCCGATAAAAATGGTGCGCGGCTCGATCTCCGCCGCACGCTGCGTGCCTCGCTGCGCACCGGCGGCGATATCGTCGACATCCGTCGTCTCGGCCTGATCGACAAGCCTGCGCCCATCGTGGCGCTGCTCGATATTTCTGGCTCGATGAGCGAATATACCCGCCTGTTCCTGCACTTCCTCCATGCCATCACTGATGCCCGAAAACGCGTCTCGGTGTTTCTGTTCGGCACGCGGCTCACCAATGTCACCCGCGCGCTGCGGGCGCGCGATCCGGACGAGGCCTTGGCCTCATGCTCGGCATCCGTGCAGGACTGGGCCGGCGGCACGCGCATCTCGGCCTCGTTGCACAATTTCAACAAGCTGTGGGGCCGCCGCTTGCTAGGCCAAGGCGCCATCGTGCTGCTGATCTCCGACGGTCTCGAACGCGAGGCGGATTCGCAGCTCGCTTTCGAGATGGATCGGCTGCATCGCTCTTGTCGAAAGCTGATCTGGCTGAATCCGTTGCTGCGTTTCGATGGATTCGAGCCCAAGGCGCAGGGCATCAAAATGATGCTGCCCCACGTTGACGAATTTCGCCCGGTACATAATTTGACGTCTATCGACGGGCTGATTAAGGCCCTGTCTGCGCCGACATCCGGCCATCACCGCCCGCTGATCCGCCCCGCTGCATAAGGAGTAGTCTGATGCTCAATCGCGAAGAAGACATCCTGCAGGCCGCCGAAGCCTGGCAAAAAGCCGGCCACGGCGTGGCACTGGCCACGGTGGTCGAGACCTGGGGCTCGGCGCCGCGCCCGGCCGGCTCCAATCTGGTCATCAATGACGACGGCACGTTTCTTGGTTCGGTTTCCGGCGGTTGCGTCGAGGGCGCCGTCGTCACCGAGGCGATGGACGTCATCGAAAGCGGCAAGCCGAAACTGCTGGAATTCGGCGTGGCCGATGAAACCGCGTGGAATGTCGGCCTGTCCTGTGGTGGCACCATCCGCGTCTTTGTCGAAAAGGTAGGCTGACCCGTGAAAACCGAAACACTGGCGCTGCTCAATGCCGAGCGCGCCGCGCGTCGCCCGGTCATCATCGTGACCGATATATCCAACGGTATACAACGCTTGGTGAAGGCGGTAGACTTCGCCGCCGACCCCTTGCATGCGGAGCTGGAGAAGCAGCTGCGCATGGGCAAGAGCGCCATGGTCGAGGTGGACGGCAAGAAGCAGTTTCTCAATGTCTATGCACCTACCGCAAAACTCGTGATCATCGGCGCCGTCCATATCAGCCAGGCTTTGGCACCGCTCGCGCGCTCGCTCGACTACGACGTGACGGTCGTCGATCCGCGCACAGCCTTTGCCAGCCCCGAACGTTTTCCGGATGTAAAACTGATCGCCGAATGGCCGGACGAGGCGCTGCCGCCGCTCGGCATCGATCGCTGGACGGCCTTTGTCGCCGTGACGCATGACCCGAAGATCGACGATCCCGCGCTGCTGCATGCGTTCGAGAAGGGCTGCTTCTACATTGGTGCGCTCGGCTCGCGGAAGACGCATGCCAAGCGGCTCGATCGCCTCAAGGGGCAGGGCGCAACGGATGCCGATCTTGCGAAGATCAAGGCGCCCATCGGCCTGAACATCGGCGCTGTCTCGCCATCGGAGATCGCGGTGTCGATCATGGCGGAGATCACTGCAGAACTGCGGTTGCCGAAAGACGCAAAGGCGAGCGCAGCATGAAGTTCGGCCCGGCCAGCCCAGCTGAGGCGCTCGGGGGTGTGACCGTTCATACCCTGCGGCAGGGCGATCTCGTGCTCAAAAAGGGCACGACGATCGGCGCTGATGAAGTCACTGCGCTCAAGCGAGCCGGCGTGAAGGAAGTCGTCGTCGTGCGTCTTGAGGATGGCGATGTCTCCGAGGACGCTGCGGCAGCCAGCATCGCGCAAGCGGTAGCTGGCGACAGCGTCACCGTGGAGCGCGCCTTCACCGGCCGTGCCAATCTGTTCGCTGCAAAACCCGGCATTCTGGTCATCGATCGTGCCGCCGTCGACCGCATCAATAGCGTGGACGAAGCGATCACCTTTGCGACGCTCGATGCGTTCAAGCCGGTGGTCGAGAACGAGATGATCGCCACCGTCAAACTGATCCCGTTCGGCGTCGCCGCCACGCTGCGCGATGCAGCGGTGAAGGCGGCCGGCGGAGCCGCGATGCGGATCGCGCCTTACAAGGTGAAGAAGGTCGGCATCGTCTCCACGCTGCTGCCGGGGCTGTCACCGAAGGTGATCGACAAGACCATCCGTGTCACCGAGGAGCGTCTCGCGCCGGCTGGTGCAAAGATCATCGCCGAACGCCGCGTTCCGCATGATGAGAAGGTGCTCGCCAAGACGATCGACGAACTGCTGCGGCTTGGTGCCGAACTCGTCATCGTCTTTGGCGCCTCGGCCATTGCCGATCGCCGCGATGTCATCCCTGCGGCCATCGAGCAGATCGGCGGCAGTATCCAGCATTTCGGCATGCCGGTGGATCCCGGCAATCTGCTGCTGATCGGCAAGGCCGGCAATGTGCCGGTGCTCGGCGCGCCCGGCTGTGCGCGCTCGCCGGTCGAGAACGGTTTTGACTGGGTGCTGATGCGCCTGCTCGCTGGCCTTGAGGTGACCCGCAAGGACCTTGTCGGCATGGGCGTCGGTGGCCTGCTGATGGAAATCGTCACGCGCCCGCAGCCGCGTGCGCCGGCGGAGACCGACGGCAATCGCAGCGTGGCCGCGCTGGTCCTGGCTGCAGGCCGTGGCACGCGGATGGGCGGGCCCAACAAGCTGCTCGCCGATCTCAATGGCAAGCCGTTGGTGCGGATTGTCGCCGAACATCTGCTGAAGTCGAAAGCGAGCAGTGTCACGGTGGTGACGGGGCATCAGGCCGCTGAGGTGGAGAAGGCGCTGCGCGGCCTCAACGTCACCTTCGTCTACAATCCCGACTATCCCGATGGCATCGCCAGTTCGGTGAAGGCCGGCATTGCAGCCGTGCCGCGCGATGCGGATGGCGCCGTCGTCTGTCTCGGCGACATGCCGCTGATCGATACCCGGCTGATCGATCGCCTGATCGATGCCTTCGCGCCGGATCGCGGGCATCTTATTGCTGCACCGGTCAGCGAAGGGCGTCGTGGCAATCCAGTGCTGTGGTCGCGGCGCTTCTTCCCGGAACTGATGACACTGGATGGCGACATCGGCGCGCGCGAATTGATT
>CALRZK010000561.1:0-3454 GCA_943372615.1 Bradyrhizobium ivorense
GAGCAACTGCGCTGGGCCGGAACAGATCTCGCCGAGGAGCAATTCCGTTTCGGTCTCGCGCTGCATGTGGGCAAGGTTCTCTACGGCAATATCGGCGGCGGAGATCGCGTCGATTTCACATGTATTGGGCCTGCGGTAAACCTCGCCGCACGGTTGGAGAAGATCGCCGGCAAGCTTTCGCGCACCGTGGTGGCATCATCCGCTTTTGCCGATGCAAGCGGAGCGGAATGGACCGAACTCGGCGAGTTTCCGATTGCAGGATTTGCAAGAGCTGAGCGCGTCTACGGGCTGGCAGATGAGACCTTCCCGAAAAACTATTCTTCCGGCTCGATCGTAAACAGCAGCGGATAGCCTTTCGCCCGTCCTGCGTCGGTCGCCCGCGTCGCCTTGGTCTCGGCCACGTCCCGCGTGAATACCGCGACAACGCAGACACCACGCTGATGCGCGGTCATCATTACCTTCGCCGCCTGATCTTCGGACATGCGAAATTCCGCCTTCAGCACGCGGACGACGAATTCGCGCGGCGTAAAGTCGTCATTGACGAGAATGACCTTGTATAATTTTGGCCGCTCGACCTTCGGCTTCGCCTTGGTCTGCGGCTTGATGGTGCTGTCGGGCATGAAACCTCGCGCGGGCGGACGGGGAAGCGCGCTCTGAGAACCCCGAATATAATCGCACCACCGCCCGCTGCAATGCTGACCTGATTGTGAAGCGCCTCCGCGGTTCCTGCTTTGCGGCACGTCATTTGCGTGTCACCATTCGATTCTCAACGGGAGGGCCGCAATGCGCTGGTGTGTCTCGATTGGAGCGGTACTCGTCGCCGGCGCGATGCTCGGCGGTGATGTGACGAGCGTGGCCGCGACGGGCCTGCGGCCGCAATTGGCACAAAGCAAGCCCGAGCCCGTGGTCGATGTCGAACTGGTGCTGGCGGTCGACGTTTCCTATTCGATGGACATGGACGAGCTGGCGATCCAGCGCGAGGGCTATGCCCAGGCCATCGTCTCCAAGGAATTCTTGGCCGCGCTGAAGACCGGCCCCAACGGCAAGATCGCCGTCACTTATTTCGAATGGGCCGCGGCGAGCGACCAGAAGGTGATTATTCCCTGGCGCGTGATCGACGGGCCGGAGTCGGCCGACGCCGTTGCCGCCGAAATCAGCAAGGCGCCGATCCGCCGGGCTTCGCGCACTTCAATCTCTGGCGCCATCAATTTCGCCATGCCGCTGTTCGAGGAGAACGCGCTGCATGGCATCCGCCGCGTCATCGATATCTCCGGCGATGGGCCGAACAACAATGGCGGTCCGGTGACGATCGCGCGCGATGCCGCGCTGGAGAAGGGCATCATCATCAATGGCCTGCCGATCATGGCGAAGGAGCTGTCCTATTCGACCATGGATATCGAGAATCTCGATTGGTACTATGAGGACTGCGTGATCGGCGGGCCCGGTTCTTTCGTGGTGCCGATCAAGGAGCGCGACAAGTTCAAGGAGGCCATCCGCACCAAGCTGGTGATGGAAGTTGCGGGGATCGCGCTGCCCTATGCCAAGATCATTCCTGCCGCCGCGCGCGAACCGCGGGTGAATTGCATGGTGGGCGAGAAGATCTGGCAGGATCGCTGGGGACGGTGAGGCATCTGTAGGGTGGGCAAAAGCGCAGCGTGCCCACCTTCACCAGCCGTGCACTTAAAGGTGGGCATGCTGCGCTTTGCCCACCCTACATTTTCGCGATCGCATGGAAAAACGTGCCGGTGACATTCCCGCGTCGTCCGCCGCGTTCTGGCAGGGGCTGACCGTCGGCATTGGTGAGATCGACCAGCGGCTCATCTCGGCCAATATCCGTAAGTGACGCGTAGTGGAATTCATGGCCGCGGATGATCGCGCCCCGTGATCCGATCACGCTGTCCGCAAACAATTTTGCCTCGCGATAGCCGAGATGCAGTTTTCGCTTCGCAAAGCTCGTCGTGTGGCTGAGCAATCCGGTCATCGCATGACGATGGCCATCGGCATCTTCCAGCCCTTCGCCCAGCACCATGTAGCCTCCGCACTCGCCATGAACGGGCCGCGTTTGCGCGAAGTGCGCTAGGCCATCGCGAAAAGTGATCGCAGCCGCCAATGCGCCGGCATGAAGCTCGGGATAGCCGCCCGGAAGCCAGCAGCTATCGCAATTCTCCGGCGGTGCTTCATTCGCCAGCGGCGAGAAGCGGACGATCTCAGCGCCGGCATCGCGCCAGCCATCGATGAGGTGCGGATAAATGAAGCTGAATGCGGCGTCCGAGGCGAGCGCGATGCGTTGGCCCGGTGGTGGCAAGGCTGGAACGTTAGAATGCAGCGATGAGCTACCGATCGGCGCAGCCAGTGCGAGAATTGCATCAAGATCGAGATGCTTCTCGGCCATGTCAGCAAGAGCATTGATGCGCCGTGCAAGATCGCCATGCTCGCCCGCCTGAACCAGCCCGAGATGGCGCTCCGGCAAAGCGAAAGCCGCGTTGCGTGGGACAGAGCCGACCACTGGAATATTCAGTGCCGCGATGGCGTCGGTGATCAGCTTCCGATGTCGCTCGCTGCCGACGCGGTTGAGCACCACGCCGGCAATGCGCACATCCGGGTGATGTGTCGCAAAGCCGCGCACGACGGCTGCGGCCGATTGCGATTGCGCGGTGACATCGAGAACCAGGATCACCGGCAGGCGAAATTGCGCGGCAATGCTGGCGCTGGAGCCGTCGCGGCCATTGGCTGCCGGCACGCCATCGAACAGGCCCATGACGCCTTCGACGACGACGAGATCGGCGTTCTCAGTCGCCCGCGCCATCAGCGTCTGCAGCAGCGCTGGCGGCATGGTCCAGCTATCGAGATTGACGCAAGGCGCGCCGGTCGCAGCGGCGTGGAAGGCGGGATCGATGTAATCAGGTCCGGCCTTCGCTGCGCGCAGCCGGATGCCCCGTCGCGCTAGCGCGGCCAGCAGGCCGAGCGTCACGGTGGTCTTTCCGGCGCCGGAACGGATGGCGGAGATCAGGAGGCCGGTGGTCATGGGAAGCAGGCTCGCAGCATCGCGGTGGATTACTGCGGGAGGCGCTCACTCGCAAGCAGGCTCATTCTAGCTGGGTTGCCCGACTTGACCGGGCAACCCAGTAAACTCTGTCAGAGCGGTGTGTACTGGGTCACCCGGTCAAGCCGGGTGACGACAAGAGGGCGCTCCTTACGCCATTTCCTTCTTTGGCCAATACCTGTCCCGCAGATGCCGCTTCACCAATTTGCCGGTCGGGGTGCGCGGCAGTTCCGGTTCGAAATCGACGCTCTTCGGGCATTTGATCGGCGACAGGTGCTTGCGGCAGAACGCGATCAGCTCGGCTTCCAGCGCCTTACCGGCGCGGTTCATGCTGTGGGGTTGCACCACCGCTTTCACTTCCTCGCCCATCTCGTCATTGGGAACGCCGAACACCGCGACGTCGGCGACCTC
>CALRZK010000562.1:0-3452 GCA_943372615.1 Bradyrhizobium ivorense
TCAATCTCGATCCCGGCACGATGTCGCCGTATCAGCACGGCGAGGTGTTCGTCACCGATGACGGTGCCGAGACCGATCTCGACCTCGGCCATTACGAGCGCTTCACCGGTCGTCCTGCCACCAAGAAGGACAACATCACCACCGGGCGCATCTATCAGGACATCCTCACCAAGGAACGGCGCGGCGACTATCTTGGCGCCACCATCCAGGTGATTCCGCATGTGACCAACGCCATCAAGGATTTCGTCCTCTCCGACAATGACGGCTACGATTTCGTGCTGGTGGAAATCGGCGGCACCGTTGGCGACATCGAGGGCCTGCCGTTCTTCGAGGCGATCCGCCAGCTGCGCAACGACCTGCCGCGCGGCGACACCATTTTCGTTCATCTCACGCTGCTGCCATACATTCCGAGCGCCGGTGAGCTGAAGACTAAGCCGACCCAACATTCGGTGAAGGAGCTGCGCTCCATCGGCATCCAGCCGGACATCCTGCTGTGCCGCTGCGATCGCGATATTCCGACCGAAGAGCGCCGCAAGCTCGGCCTGTTCTGTAACGTGCGCGAAAGCGCCGTCATCGAGGCGCGCGACGTCGACAACATCTATGCTGTGCCCGAGGCCTATCACAAGGCCGGCCTCGACGACGAAGTGCTGGCCGCCTTCGGCATCTCGTCGCGCGAAGAGCTGCAGCTCAAGTCCTGGCACACGATCAATGAGCGCGTCCGCAATCCCGAAGGCGCGGTCACCATCGCCATTGTCGGCAAATATACCGGCATGAAGGATGCCTATAAGTCGCTGATCGAGGCGCTCTCGCATGGTGGCATCGCTAACAAGGTGAAGGTCAATCTCGACTGGATCGAGAGCGAGGTCTTTGAGAACGAGGACCCGGCGCCGTTCCTCGAACATGTCAACGGCATCATGGTGCCCGGCGGCTTCGGCCAGCGCGGTGCCGAGGGCAAGATCCGCGCTGCGCAGTTCGCCCGAGAGCGCAACGTGCCGTATTTCGGCATCTGCTTCGGCATGCAGATGGCAGTCATCGAAGCCGCACGAAACCTCGCCGGGATCAAGGACGCCAATTCCACGGAATTCGGCGAGACCAGTGAGCCCGTGGTCGGCCTGATGACCGAATGGCTGCGCGGCAACGAACTCGAGAAGCGCACCAATGCTGGCGATCTCGGCGGCACCATGCGTCTCGGCGCTTATCCGGCGGCGCTGACCAAGGGTCGCAAGGTCTCCGAGGTCTATGGCGGCGCACTGGAAATCTCCGAGCGTCATCGCCACCGCTACGAGGTCAACACGGCCTATAAGGAACGGCTGGAGAAGCACGGCCTGAAATTCTCGGGCCTCTCGCCGGACGGCGTGCTGCCGGAGATCGTCGAATATGAGGACCATCCCTGGTTCATCGGCGTGCAGTATCACCCCGAACTGAAGTCCCGCCCGTTCGAACCGCATCCGCTGTTTGCGAGCTTCATCAAGGCGGCTGCGGCGCAGAGCCGGTTGGTTTAAAGCAAGATCGTTGGGCGGATGAGGCGAAGCCTTAATCCGACCTGCTGACGGCGCCTCGCGGTTGTGCTATCCTCACTCCATGAAAACCAAGCCTCTCGCCGATATCCTGGAGCGCGTCGAGACGTGGCCTCCGCATGTTCAGGATGAACTTGCGGCCTATGCCCGTGAGCTGGAGGCGGGTGTGCAGGGAGATGCGTATCGTCCGTCTTCGGAGGAATTGGCCGGCATCGACCGCGGATTGCGGGCAGCGGATGCAGGCCGGTTCGCAACCGAGGCCGAGGTCGAGGCTGTCTTCGCCAAATTCCGCGGCAGATGAAAGTCGTCTACACAGACGATGCTCTCCAAGATATCGAAGACATTCTGAATTGGCTTGCCGTCAACTATCCGCCGGTCGCACCGGTGGTTAGCGATCGGATCGAGGCAACTGTCGCGCGGATTGCAAAGTGGCCAAAGAGTGCGCGCGTTGTTGCTGCGCGTCCCGGTACTCGCGCAGCACCGCTCGGCCGTTATCCTTATGTCGTCTTCTATCGGATCACGGCGAAGGTTGTCGAAATTCTTCACGTCCACCATGCGTCGCGACAATCGCCGGATGAGCTGTAGAGCTCACTCGGCGATTGCTGCGACGAGGCTCTCATCGGCCGATGTGATCGCTCACCGCTTCCGCGAAACGCAGCGTCAGCTCCGTGAGATTCGCGTCCAGCGGTGCCGCTTGCGACGACATCTTGGCGATCACCAATTCCTTCGCCGGCTCGACAAAAACGTTCTGGCCGTGAATGCCAAGACCGAGCGCCATCTTTCGGTCTCTCAACACATACCATTTGTTGCGATAATGCATCGAGCGGCCGCCGAAATAGGGCGCGAGATCGCCGGCCGACCAGGCTGCCGGATCGCCGTTCGTAAAGATGTCCTCGATCCACTGTGACGGGATGATCGACGCGCCATTGCGCTTGCCACCTTGCAGCATGAGTTGGCCGACGCGTGCGAGGTCCAGCACGGTGGTGCAGATGCCGCCGGCGCAGCGCGGTGCCCCGAAACGGTCGACGGTGACATAGGCGGGATATTGCGCGCCCATCGGCTGCCACAGATGCGCGCTCATCACATCCGCAAAGCGTTTGCCGCTTGCGCGCTCGATGATCCAGCCGAGCAGGTCCGAATTCGGAGAGACATAGTGGAAGGAGCCGTTGTCCGGACCTTCGCGATCTCTGAGGTTGGTGAGGAAGCTGCGCAGGTCGCTCGGGCTCTCGCCGGGGCCGAGCGGATTCCAGCCGGTCGATTTGCGATATTCGACGATTGGGCCCGAGGTTGCGAGATAGTTTTCGTCGAACTGAATACCGATACGCATATCCAGCACATGGCGGACGGTGGCATCGGAATAGACCGAGCCGCGCAACTCCGGAATGATCGAGACGATCGTTTGCTCCGGCGAGAGGGCGCCTTTCTCGACAAGAATGCCCGCCACAAGCGCGGTCATGGACTTCGACACCGACATCAGGATGTGCGGCGTGTTTGTGTTCATGCCATGGGCATAACGCTCGAAGATCACCTTGCCGCGATGCAGGATGGCGATGCCGTCGGTGTCGGTTGCGTCGAGCAGCCTATCGATGGAATAGCGGATGCCATCATGTTCGACGGACAATGATGAGAGATCGCTCGGACGAGCCTCCAGCTGCCAGATGTCAGCGGGCGCGTTCGGGATATCGGCGGACGGCACGATATCCCGGACATGATGAAACGCCCATTTGTTGAAAGGGCCGGTGCGCCAGTTGGCCAAAGAGACTTGATCGGCAGGGAGGGACGGGAAACCGGACATCAGCGCGGACGGCATCAGCAACATCTCCAGAGAACGAACAACGATGCAAAGTCTGACCGTTTAGATCGGAGACGTCGAGAGGCGTTGATCGTGGGACGCACACCCGCGTTTTCCGCCGGGCGGAAACGTTGGCGATGATG
>CALRZK010000563.1:0-3447 GCA_943372615.1 Bradyrhizobium ivorense
ACCAGCCAGCACTGCCACCCTGGAGGCTTCCTCCAGCCGCGCCGCCTTGCGCGTGGGGACAACTGTGCCGGCCGTACCGAGGCGCGAAAGGACGACATCTGCCAATGACGAAGTCAGAGACTAAGCCGGGCCGCAAGATCAGCCGCCGCCAGCTCCTCAAGGCCGGCGCGGGCACGGCCGCCTTGCTGGCCGCTGCCAAGCTCAACTTTCCCGCCGGCGCTTTCGCCCAGGGCGCCGGGCCCGAAGTGAAGGGCGCCAAGCTTGGCTTCATCGCACTCACCGATGCGGCGCCGCTGTTCGTCGCCAAGGAAAAGGGCATCTTCGCGAAATACGGCCTGCCGGAAACGGAAGTGCTGAAGCAGGCGTCGTGGGGCACCACGCGCGACAATCTCGTGCTTGGCTCCGAAGGCAACGGCATCGATGGCGCGCATATTCTGACGCCGATGCCTTATCTGATCTCGGCCGGCAAGGTGACGCAGAACAATGTGCCGACGCCGATGTACATTTTGGCGCGGCTGAATCTCAATGGGCAGAGCATCTCGGTCGGCAATGAATACAAGGACCTCAAGGTCGGCGTCGATACCGCGCCGCTGAAGGCCGCGTTCGAGAAGAAGAAGGCGGGCGGCAAGTCGGTGAAGGCGGCGATGACCTTCCCAGGCGGCACGCATGACCTCTGGATCCGCTATTGGCTCGCGGCCGGCGGCATCGATCCCGACAAGGACATCGAAACCATCGTGGTGCCGCCGCCGCAGATGGTCGCCAATATGAAGGTTGGCACCATGGACTGCTTCTGCGTCTGCGAGCCGTGGAATCTGCAGCTCATCCACCAGAACATCGGCTACACCGCGCTCACCACCGGCGAACTCTGGAACAAGCATCCGGAGAAGTCGCTCGGCATGCGCGCCGCCTGGGTCGACAAGAATCCGAAGGCGGCGAAGGCGCTGCTGATGGCTGTCATGGAAGCGCAGCAGTGGTGCGAAAAGGCGGAGAACCGCGACGAACTCGCCGCCATCAATGCCAAGCGCCAGTGGATCAACTGTCCGGTGGAAGACGTCACCGATCGCGTCAAGGGCAAGTTCGATTACGGCACCGGCCGCGTGGTCGAAAACTCGCCGCATATCATGAAGTTCTGGGACGACTTTGCCTCCTATCCGTATCAGAGCCACGATCTCTGGTTCATGACCGAGGACATCCGCTGGGGCAAATACGAGCCGGGCTTCGATAGCAAGGCGCTGATCGCCAAGGTCAATCGTGAAGACCTCTGGAAGGATGCCGCAAAGGAGCTCGGTGCAGCTGCACCAACATCGACTTCGCGCGGCAAGGAGACCTTCTTCGACGGCAAGGTCTTCGATCCCGCGGATCCCGCTGCCTATCTGAAGTCGCTCGCCATCAAGCGCATCGAAGTGTGATCGCGACGCGGACAGCACCATGACGGAGACCAGTGCGATGAACGTGCATGCCCTGAAGACCGAGCCTGTGACACAGCTGGCCAAGACGCCGGCTGCGGTCGTCGCACTGGCTCCGAAGGCTCAGCCCCGAGCTGAGAAGTATGTGAAGATGGCGAAGGACGTGGCGGCGCGGGTGATCCCGCCGCTCGTCGTCGTCATTCTGCTCGGCGTGATGTGGGAGCTGCTCTGCAGCCGCACCGGTTCCACGCTGCCGCCGCCGTCCAAAGTCTACAAGGATACGAAGGAGCTGATCTTCGATCCGTTCTTCGACAATGGCGGTCTCGACAAGGGCCTGTTCTGGCATCTCTCTGCAAGTCTGTGGCGCGTCGCCTATGGCTATGCCCTCGCCGCCGTGGTCGGCATCGGTCTCGGCACGCTGGTCGGCCAGTCCGTCTGGGCGATGCGTGGCCTCGACCCGATCTTCCAGGTTTTGCGCACGATCCCGCCGCTGGCCTGGCTGCCGCTCGCACTCGCTGCGTTTCGTGACGGCCAGCCCTCGGCGATCTTCGTGATCTTCATCACTTCGATCTGGCCGATCATCATCAACACCGCCGTCGGCATCCGCAACATCCCGCAGGATTACCGGAATGTCGCTGCTGTCGTGCGGCTCAATCCGCTCGAATTCTTCTGGAAGGTGATGCTGCCCTCAGCCGCGCCTTACATCTTCACCGGTCTGCGCATCGGCATCGGTCTGTCCTGGCTCGCAATCATCGCGGCAGAAATGCTGATCGGCGGCGTCGGCATCGGCTTCTTCATCTGGGATGCGTGGAATTCGTCGCATATCAGCGAGATCATTCTCGCGTTGTTCTATGTCGGCATCGTCGGCTTCATCCTCGACCGCCTGATTGCCGGTCTCGGCAAGCTCGTCACCCACGGCACCTCTGTGGCTTAAGGATCATCACCATGACGCCCTATGTAAAACTCGACCATATCGACAAGGTGTTTTCCCGCGGCAAGGTGACGTCCGAAGTCCTCAAGGACATCAACCTGACGCTCGGCAAGGGTGAGTATGTCTCGATCATCGGCCATTCCGGTTGTGGCAAATCGACGATGCTCAACATCATCGCCGGCCTCACGCGCGCCACCACTGGCGGCGTGCTGCTGGAAGGCCGTGAGGTCAATTCGCCCGGTCCCGATCGCGCCGTCGTCTTCCAGAACCACAGCCTGCTGCCCTGGCTCACGGTCTATCAGAATGTCCGTCTCGGCGTGGACAAGGTGTTTGCAAAGACCAAGAGCCGCGCCGAGCGCGACGAATGGACCCTGCACAATCTCAATCTCGTGCAGATGACCCATGCCAAGGACAAACGTCCGTCGGAAATTTCCGGCGGCATGAAGCAGCGTGTCGGCATTGCGCGTGCGCTGGCCATGGAGCCGAAGGTGCTGCTGCTCGACGAGCCCTTTGGTGCGCTCGATGCGCTCACCCGCGCGCATCTGCAGGATTCGGTGATGGCGCTGCACCAGAAGCTCGGCAACACCATCGTCATGATCACCCATGACGTGGACGAGGCCGTGCTGCTGTCGGACCGCATCGTGATGATGACCAACGGGCCATCAGCGACCATCGGCGAAGTGCTCGATGTGCCACTCGCGCGCCCGCGCAAACGCATCGAGCTGGCCAGCGATCCCGTCTATCTGAAGTGCCGCAAGCGCGTGCTGGAATTCCTGTACGAGCGCCACAAGTTCGTGGAAGCGGCGTAACTCTTTCTAACCTCTCCCCGCAAGCGGGGAGAGGTTAACGAGCGCCATCGTAAGCAAAGGGACCACACCACCATGAGCGAGCCGCTGGTCATCATCGGAAACGGCATGGCAGCGGCACGGCTTGTGGACGAACTCGCAAAGTCCTCGCTCGGCCGTTATGCCATCGCCGTGATCGGCGATGAGCCACGGCTGGCTTACAACCGCGTGCTGTTGTCGTCGGTGCTGGCGGGCGAGGCGACCTCGCAGGAGATCGAGCTCAAGCCGGCCACCTGGTGGCGCGATCGCGGCGTGACGCTGAAAT
>CALRZK010000564.1:0-3444 GCA_943372615.1 Bradyrhizobium ivorense
TGCTGCGTCAGAAGCCCGCCGCCGTGATCGGTTTTGGCGGCTATCCGACCCTGCCGCCATTGTTTGCAGCGCGCCTGTTCGGCATTCCCAGCATTATCCACGATTCCAATGCCGTGATGGGTCGCGCCAATCGCCTGCTGTCGAAGAAGGTCAACGCAATCGCCACCTCGCTGCCGGGCGTGCTCGACCGCGACCCGGAACTGGCGAAGAAGACGACCACCACGGGCACGCCGATGCGTCCGGCGATCCTGGCCGCTGCGGCGGTGTCCTATAGCGCGCCAGATCTGACCGCGCCGTTCCGGTTGCTCGTCGTCGGCGGCAGCCAGGGCGCGCGCATCATGGCGGATATCGTGCCGCCGGCTATCGAAAAGCTCGAACCATCGCTGTGGAGCCGCCTGATCCTCACGCAGCAGGTGCGTGAAGAGGACATGCCGCGGGTGCGCGCCATTTATGACCAGCTCAAGATCAAGACTGAGCTGGCGCCATTCTTCAGCGATCTGCCGGCGCGGCTGGCGTCGAGCCATCTCGTGATCTCGCGTTCCGGTGCGGGCACTGTTGCCGAACTCGGTGCGATCGGTCGGCCGTCCATCCTCGTACCGCTGCCGGGCGCCATCGACCAGGATCAGCACGCCAATGCCGGCGTCCTTGCCGACGCGGGCGGCGCCATCCGCATCCCGCAAAGCGAATTCACGCCGCTGCGTCTGGCCTCGGAAATCTCCGCACTTGCGGGCGAGCCGGCGCGTCTGAATGAGATGGCACGCCATGCGCAGAAAGTCGGGCGCCTCGATGCTGCGGATCGGCTTGCCGACCTCGTGATGAATGTCGCGAAGATTTCGTAATCTCTGACTTGTTGTTCCGGGGAGATACATCCCGGATGGTCGCTCGTCGCCGACGATCGTACCTGCTACACTTGGCTCGAAAGCAGGTTAGCGGGCTGATGATGAGCGGCGGACGAACGGAATTATCCGAAGAACAAAGCGCGGCGATAGATGCTGCCGTATCCGCCGTCGTTGGAGCCGACACTGCGCGCACGATGGCGCCAGTCCTGGGCGGTGTGTCGGGCGCGTTTGTGTATCGGATAGACACCGGTAACCGCCGTTACGTCCTGCGTATGGAAGGGGCTGCGACCCGGCGTCACAATCCGCACCAGTATCATGCCATGCGTGTCGCTGCGGACATGAACCTCGCACCACGCATCCACTATCTTGAAGAAGATGCCGGCATCGTGGTGATGGAATTTATCGAGGATCATCGCCTGGAGCTCTATCCGGGCGGGCCTCGCGGGCTAGCTGTGGCTATCGGCGAGCTACTCGCGAAACTGCAAGACCTGCCGTCATTCCAGCAGGTCATCGCCTATCCGGATGTCGCTGAACGGCTTTGGGCGAAGGTTTGCAAATCAGGCATGTTTGCCGATGGTGTGCTCGATCCGTATTCCGAAAAGCTGGCGTGCATCACCGAATCCTATGCGTGGGATTCTGCTCGGTCGATCGCCGGGCACAATGACGTGCTGCCGCGTAATCTCTTGTTCGATGGCCATCGTTTGTGGCTGATCGACTGGGAAGGGGCATCGCTGAACGATCCGCTGATTGATGTGGGAACGGCGCTCGACAATTTTGCGCCCTCGCCAGAACTGGAAGACGTTTTGCTGATGGCGTGGCGCGAGCAGCCGCTCGTCGCGCAGGATCGCGACAGGCTAAGGACCATCCGCGCGCTTAATCGTCTTGCTTATGCAAGCATCCTGTTTCGTGCTGCGGCACAGGGGGCGACAGCTGCGTCGATCAAGGATCTCTCCGCTTTGACGTCGATCGAGTTTGAGAACGCTTTTCGCGAGGGACGGCTCAAGCCCGAGACCCCTGAAGCCAGCCTTGCGCTCGGCAAGATGTTCCTTCGATCGTTTCTGACCGCGGAGGCAGCACCGGGATTGCCTCCATTATTCATGCGTTGAAGTGCTTCAGATTCTCACCTTCTCGACCAGATAATCCAGAAACGCACGCACCCGTGCCGGCAGTTGTCCGCCGTGCCCCACAAAGACTGCGTGAATTGGCTCGATATCGCCGGGGTTGAAATCGTCCAGAACAGGCACAAGACGGCCCGCAACGATGTCTGCTTCCACATGAAAGCGCGCGAGCCGCGCGAGTCCCATGCCGGCCAGTACGATCTGATGCATCGCTTCACCGTCGCTCACTAGTGCATTGCCCGATGGCACGACGGTGGTGGTCTCGCCGTTGGGCAGCTTAAACGGCCAGCCGCCTTTCCATTTGGCGAAGCCGAAATCCAGCAGGTTATGGTTGACGAGATCGTCCGGCGTTTCCGGCGTGCCGTGCACGGCGAGATAGGCAGGCGAGGCGACCACCACCATGCGGCTCTCGCCAAGTTTCCGTGCCAGCAGGCGTGACTCCCGCATCACGCCGACGCGGATCGCGACATCGGCGCGCTGCTCGAGGAGATCGACAACGAGATCGGTCAACGTCACCTCGACCTTGATGTGGGGATAGCGCTTCGCGAAATCCGGCAGCAGCGGCAACAGGCGATGCAGCCCGAACGGCACGCTGGTGTTGACGCGCAGTAGACCGGTTGGCGTCGCGCCAACCGCGGCTTCGCGCTCGGCGGCTGCCATTTCATCGAGGATGCGCAGGGCGCGCTCGTAGAATGCGGTGCCTTCGGGTGTTAGTTGCAGTTTTCGCGTCGAGCGGTTGATCAGTCGGACGCCAAGTCGTGCCTCCAGCCGCGCGACCAGCTTGCTCACGGCGGATGGCGTCATCTGAAAGGCGCGGGCGGCCGTGGAGAAGCCCCCGAGCTCGACCACGCGGGTAAAGACTTCCATTTCGCCGGAGCGATTGACGTCCAGTCGGCTCATTGTGAGTTCAGTTCACAAATATTGTTCCCGATGAATGTCTATCTCATCTATACCGGTCGGTCCATATCCGGGGCATCAAACCTCCTTATACGGACTTCACCATGCCCCTTGCACTCTACGCGCTGACCGCCGGCGCCTTCGGAATCGGCGTCACTGAATTCGTCATCATGGGCCTCCTGATCGAGGTCGGCCGGGATCTCGGGGTCTCGATTCCAGCTGCCGGCCTCCTGATCTCGGGCTATGCGCTCGGCGTTGTGGTTGGCGCGCCGATCATGACCGTCGCCACCGGCCGCTGGCCGCGCAAGACGGTGCTGCTGGTCCTGATGGGCATTTTCACCATCGGCAATCTCGCTTGCGCCGTTGCGCCCGACTATTGGAGCCTGATGGCCGCGCGCGTGCTGACGGCCTTCGCGCATGGTACGTTCTTTGGTGTCGGCTCCGTCGTGGCCACCACGCTGGTGCCGGCCAACAAGAAGGCGTCGGCAATCGCGGTGATGTTCACCGGTCTCACTGTCGCGAACATTCTTGGCGTGCCGTTCGGTACATGGCTCGGCCAGCATTTCGGCTGGCGTGCAACATTCTATGCG
>CALRZK010000565.1:0-3442 GCA_943372615.1 Bradyrhizobium ivorense
TCGCGAATGGCGAGCACCTGCGCCTCGATCGCTGCCGCGCTGCGTCGCGGGCTGGCATGCGGCCGGCGCGAGCGATCGACCAACTCTGCATCGCCACCGGCATGGCGCGCCAGCCATTTATAGCCGACGTCAGGGCTGATGCCGAACCGTCGGCACAGCTCACGCCGGTTCGCACCATCCTGCACCGCCAGCCGCACGAACTCCCGCCTCTGATCCATTACCGACACCTCGCGCCACGGCATGGAAGCCTCCCAACAAGGAACTTCCACCCATCATGGATGTGTCAGCTATGTCTCCGAACACCTGTCAGTGATCTGTCCGGGCTGAACATAAAGAACGGGGAGAGGTTAAGAAACGTCAGCCCACCACCGGCAGGGTCTTGATGTCGTAGCCGTGGCTGATCTTGCGCTTCAGCACGGGGTCTTCGATTTCGAAGTCGAAACGGTCGGCCGGGCGGATGCCGCCCTTGGCGGCAAAGGTGCCGCCGAACATCGCGGTACCGTCGGGCAGCGTGCTCGCGTCAAAGCCCTTCTTGATGAGTTCGGCCACCGGCAGCATGCCGCTCAGCTTGCCTTCCTGATACAGCACTTTCTCGCCCTTGATGGTGGCCCAGGAGCGCAGGATGATCTCGTCCCAATGTGGCAGCACCTCGTCGAGTGCCCACACCACCGGCGCGATGGGCTTGTCGCACATCTGCTTCGACACGGTGATGTTGTAGGTCTCGACCTGGCGGTCGGTGTGGTCGGAGCCGACGCCGACATAGGTCTTGCCGCCAGAGGCGATCAGGCAGAACTCGACCTCGCCCGACGAGTTCACGTCGGTGCATTCGATCATGCCATCGGTGGTGAAGCGGCGCGCCGAGCAGCGATAATAGATCGGCGTGGTGGCCGGCGGGGCAATGCCGAGCTCCTGCAACTCCTTGATGTGGTGATCGCGTGCGACCGGATCGCGGCCGGTCCAGCCGGCGATGACGCCTCGAGTCAGCGTGATGTTCAGCGGAGTTTTCGCGCCCTTGGCGTCGAGCGTGAGTGCGATGGTGGTGGTCATGTGTGGTCCTTCTTTTAATTCAGGCACAGGCGGCGCGCTCCCTCGCCCCGCAAGCGGGGGGAGGTTAGAAAACATCAGCCACGGATGATGGCTTCCATCCCGGCGGCGAGTTCAAAAATGCGCCGGTCGCTGCCACCGGCGGCGGCGAGCATCAGGCCGACCGGAGCTTCGTCCTTGCGCGAGATCGGCAGCGAGATGGCGCAGCCGTCGATCATGTTGATCAGCGTGCAGTTGCGCAGCGCCATCAGGTTCTTCTTGGCGAACACCTTGTCGTCATCCATCTCGGCGATGGTCGGCGGCGCGATGGGACAGGTCGGCATCACCAATGCATCATAGGGAGCGATGGTCGCTTCGACGCGCGCGATCAGCGAGCGCCGCATCGGCAGCAGGTCGATATAGTCGGCGGCGGTCATCGCCTCGCCGCGCGCGATGCGCACGGAAACGCGGGGATCATAGACATCGCCCTTGGCCGTCAGCAGCTCGCAGTGCCAGGCAAAGCTCTCGGCAGCAGTGAAGCCGCCCTTGCTGCTCATCAGCGGGATATCGTTGAACGCCGGCACTTCAATGCGCTCTATCAACGCGCCCTTTTCGCTGAGCAGCTTGATGCTGCGCTCGAACACCTCGGCAACGACCGGATCGAGTTCGTCCATCGCGATCGTGGCCGGGATGGCGAGACGCATGCCCTTGATGGCGCGCGGCTTCAGCTCGAAGTCCGGCTCGCCGGCCAGCACCGCATCCATCGCCGCGCAGCAGGCGACGCTGCGGGCCAGCGGACCAATGCTGTCGAGGGTGAAGGACAGCGGCACGGCGCCGTCCAGCGGCACGCGGCGCTGGGTCGGCTTGTAGCCGACAATGCCGTTGAACGCCGCCGGAATGCGGCAGGAGCCGCCGGTGTCGGTGCCGAGCGCGGCATGGGCCATGCCGTCAAGCACCGAGACGCCCGCGCCCGAAGACGAGCCGCCCGGCACATGGCCGACCTCGCGCTTCCAGGCGCCCTTGGGCGTGCCGTAATGCGGATTGGTGCCGATGCCGGAATAGGCGAATTCGACCATGTTGGTGCGGCCGATCAGGATGAAGCCGGCGGCGCGCAGGCGGGCCACGGTCGGCGCATCGTTGTCCGCCGGCGCGCTGTCATCGAGCGCGCGCGAACCGGCGCGGGTGACCTGCCCCTTGATGTCGAACAGGTCCTTGATGGAGACCGGAATGCCGGCGAAGCGCGACGGCGCGGCATTGGCCTTGCGCAGCGCGTCCATGGCATCGGCAGCGGTCAGCGCGGCGTCCTTGTCCACATGGATATAGACCCGCTGCCCCTCGCCCTTGGGATCGGCGATTTTGGCGAGGCAGTCCTCGACCAGTTTTCGCGAAGTGGTGCGGCCGGCGGCGAGATCGGCGGCGAGGCTGGCGAGTGTCGGTGCAGACATGGTCACGGTTCCTGTCCAGTAGCTTGGTCAGGCCGTGACCGGATGCGTTCACGGCGCCTCGTCGGTATCGCCGATACGGCCCGTAATTTCCAGATCGAGCAGCGCGGAGCTGAGCGACTTGCCATGCGCATCGAGCGCGAGGGATCGCGTGACTCCGCCACCAAGTGCCTGATCCATCACGAAATTCAGTGCGGAAAGTTTGGGCAGTTCGTAGCGGACCACCTCGCCCCGGACGACGTCCTTGAACAGGTCACGCACGCGCTCGGCGGTCACCTGCGATAATAGCAACGGAAAAAGCTTTGCGTCAAAGGCAATTACCGAGATATTGGAAATGTTGCCTTTGTCCCCGGTGCGGGAATGGGCGATGTCGCGCAGCTTCATCTCAGGCCTCCACGAAACGAACGGACGGGATCGCCTGCTCGCGCGGCAGCAATACCGATGCAACGGCGATGACATCGCGCGCCGACTTGGTGGCGCCACCGCCGCCGGCGGGGCCATTGGTGTAGAGCGTCTCGACCTCATTGCCGATGCGAACGGCTTCGCGCAGCGTATCGGTGCGACCGGTGACGCGGATGCGGACTTCATAAGGTTCGGAGCGTGCGCCGAGGGATTCGCCGTGGAGGGAATCGACACCGATCAGATCGAAGCGCGTTTCGGTGGTCGCAACGCCGGTGAGTTTCAGACGCTCGCGCACGATATCAAGCGCGAGGCGGCCGCGCGCGACGGCGTTCGGCCCGGCATAGGAGATCTGGCCCTCGCCGATATAGGAATCAAAATAGCCGACCGACACTTTCAGCGTATCCGGCCGTTGCGTGCCCTGCCCGCCGGTGATGCGGACACGGTCCTTGCCTATCTCCTCGATGCGGACCTGCGAAAAGTCCGCGACCACATCGGGCTGCAGATAGCCCTTGGGATCGTGTACCTCGTAGAGCAACTGCTCCTTGCAGGTGCGTGCCGACACTTCGCCGCCGGAG
>CALRZK010000566.1:0-3437 GCA_943372615.1 Bradyrhizobium ivorense
TGTCGAAGCAGCCGATGTCCGGCACGCTGATCGTCTGCATCGAGAATGATCCGGCGATCCTCGACGGCATGAAGACGCTGCTGCAGGCGTGGGGATCGGATGTGATTGCGGTGCCCGATCCGGAAGCGGCGATGGAGGCGATCGCCGAGATCCAGGCCTCAGGCCGCCGGCTCACCGGCATTCTGGTCGACTATCACCTCGACCGCGGCAACGGCATCGCCGCCATCCGCGCGATCCGCGGACGGTTCGGCAAGGACATTCCGGCGATTTTGATTACGGCAGATCGCAGCCCCCATGTGCGCTCAGCGGCGCGGCAGGATCGCATTGCCGTGCAGAATAAGCCGGTGAAGCCGGCGAGCTTGCGCGCGCTGTTGGGACAGTGGCGTTCACAACAGATGGTGGCGGCGGAGTAGCGCGAACCAAACTCCGTTGTCATCGCCCGCGAAAGCGGGCGATCCAGTAGACACTGGTGTCTGTGATAAAACCGAGAAGTCACAGTTTACTAGGTCACCCGGTCAAGCCGGGTGACGACAGGGGAGCGTCCTACGACGCCGCGTCCTGCTTCCAAGGCCCGCCCGCGATCTTCGCTGCGGCGATCACGGCTTGCGTGCGGCTCTCCACACCAAGCTTCTGCAAGATCGCCGAGACATGCGCCTTGATGGTCGCTTCCGACACACCGAGCTCATAGGCGATCTGCTTGTTGAGCAAACCTTCCGACAGCATCATCAGCACGCGCACCTGTTGCGGCGTCAGCGTCACCAGCCGGTCGCGCAGCTTGGACATTTCCGGATCGGCGGCCGCGGACATATCCACGTCCGGCGGAACCCAGACATCGCCATCCAGCACCTTCATGATCGCATCGCGCAGCGTATCGACACCGAAACGCTTGGGGATGAAACCGGATGCACCGAAGTCGAGCGACTGCCGGATGGTGCCCACATCGTCGCTGGCCGACACGATCACCACGGGGATCGCCGGATATTGCGCACGCAAATAGATCAGGCCGGAGAAACCTGAGATCCCCGGCATCGATAGATCGAGCAACACCAGATCGACGTCGGAATCTTCCTCGAGCATCTTGGTCAGATCCTCGAAGGTTCCGGTCTCATCGATGGCCGTGGTCGGGAGCACGGTGCTCACCCCCTGCCGCAACGCACCGCGGAACAGCGGGTGATCGTCGGCAATGATGAGACGCGTGGGAGCAAGTACAGTCATCGAGTTCCGTCAGTGCCAGAGGCGACCTTTGCAGGCTATCGCCTCAAGGCCACCATGTTGAGCCGGCACGCCAAAAGCGCACTGGGGTTGCAATGTCGCGCGGTCGCACATCCCATGCAAGCACGCAATGCTGCCACGCGGTAAAATGGTGAATAGCGCTTTCGCAGCGCAAAAATTCCCATCCCGTCCGTCCGCGCCTGAGACGCCCGCCCGGAAACGCCGAAAGTCGAATGCCTAAAGTCTTATTGGGGCGGGTTTCAACGCAATGTTAGCGTGCACGCCGACGCTCCCTGCAGTGGCTGGCGTAGTTCAGCGCAGCGAGCGAGACGGCCAAGACTCGGGAAAGAACTGGCCCGCAGCACATAACCTGCAGCAACGTATTTTGGGGAGCGAAACGCACATGTCTACGATGGCAGCAACATCCGCGAAGTCCGCGGGGATGACGAAGGACGAACGTTTCGTCATCTTCGCCTCCTCGCTCGGCACCGTTTTCGAATGGTATGACTTCTACCTGTTCGGTTCGCTTGCCGGCGTGATCGGCGCGCAGTTCTTCGGCGTCATCGATCCCGCCACCGGCCAGCCGATGTTCAACCAGGCGACCCGCGACATTTTCGCGCTGCTGGCCTTCGCCGCCGGCTTCATCGTCCGCCCGTTCGGCGCCATCGTGTTCGGCCGCGTCGGCGACATCGTCGGCCGTAAGTATACGTTCCTTGTCACCATCCTGATCATGGGCCTGTCGACCTTCATCGTCGGCATCCTGCCCAATGCCGCCACCATCGGCATCGCAGCCCCGATCATCCTGATCATTCTGCGCCTGCTGCAGGGCCTCGCGCTCGGCGGTGAATATGGTGGTGCGGCGACTTACGTGGCCGAACACTCTCCGCCCGGCAAGCGCGGCTTCTACACCTCCTTCATCCAGTGTACGGCCACCTTCGGCCTGTTCCTGTCGCTGATCGTGATCCTGTTCGCGCGCACCATTCTCGGCGAACCCGAATTCGCCGCCTGGGGCTGGCGCATTCCGTTCCTGGTCTCCGTGGTGCTGCTCGGCGTTTCGGTCTGGATTCGTCTGCGCCTGAACGAGTCGCCGGTGTTCCAGAAGATGAAGGAAGAGGGCAAGACCTCGAAGGCGCCGCTCACCGAAGCCTTCGGCAACTGGAGCAATGCCAAGATCGTCCTCATCGCGCTGCTCGGCGGCGTCATGGGCCAGGGCGTGGTCTGGTACACCGGCCAGTTCTACGCACTGTTCTTCATGCAATCGATCCTCAAGGTCGATGGCTACACCGCCAACCTCCTGATCGCGTGGTCGCTGCTGCTCGGCACCGGCTTCTTCGTGTTCTGGGGCGCGCTGTCCGACAAGATCGGCCGCAAGCCGATCATTCTGGCGGGCTGCTTGATTGCGGCGCTGACCTTCTTCCCGATCTTCCGCATGATCACCACCAACGCCAATCCGACACTGGAAAAGGCGATCGAAACCGTGAAGGTCGAGGTTGTCGCCGATCCCGCCCAGTGCGGCGACCTGTTCAACCCGGTCGGCACCCGCGTCTTCACCAAGCCCTGCGATACGGCCCGCGCCTATCTCGCTTCGTCCTCGGTGAAATATTCGACCACCTCGGGCCCGGCCGGTTCGCCGGTCAAGGTGATGGTGAACGGCAAGGAAACGCCCTATGTCGACGCCAAGACCTCGAATCCGCAGGTTCTCGCCGCCGTTCAGGCCGCGGGCTATCCGAAGGCCAATGACGCGCAGATCGTAAAGATGTCGCATCCATTCGACATCTTCCGTCCGCAGGTCGCAGCGGTGATCGGCCTGCTGTTCGTCCTCGTCCTATTCGTGACCATGGTCTACGGCCCGATCGCAGCGATGCTGGTCGAACTGTTCCCGACCAAGATCCGCTACACCTCCATGTCGCTGCCCTATCACATCGGCAATGGCTGGTTCGGCGGCTTCCTGCCTACCACCAGCTTCGCCATTGTGGCCGCAACCGGCGACATCTATTCCGGCCTTTGGTACCCGATCATCATCGCCAGCGTTACCCTGGTCCTGGGCCTGCTGTTCGTGAAGGAAACCAAGGACGTCGATATCTCGAAATAAACGCGAGAGACGCGAATAACAAAGGCCGCGGAGCAATCCGCGGCCTCAGACTACTGACAAACCCCGTCGATTTTTGGCGGGGTTTGTTTTTATGAGGAGGCAGGCCGTCACCTGCGTGGGTTCATGCCGGTGC
>CALRZK010000567.1:0-3436 GCA_943372615.1 Bradyrhizobium ivorense
CGGCCAAGAACCGAGTTTAGGATTGAATCGCGCACCACCCTTTGGGGATAGGTGGAAAATCCGGTTTACCGCTAATTTTTCAAGGGTTTAACTGAAGTGAGATGCACCGGATACGTGTGGATGCGGTGTGGATAAGGCACTTCACGAAATCAGATCGCATCGTCGCGCGTTCACACGCGACGATGCGAAAATGAATCACTCTGCAGCAGAAGCCTTGTGGCGTGCATGCGCAGCGCTCGCATGGAAATCGCAAATGCGCGGCACGATCTCCGACTTGAATCGCGAGCCGTTGAACACACCGTAGTGGCCAACACCGGCCTGCACGTAATGCACGCGACGATCATCGGGGATCGAGGTGCAGAGCGTGTGCGTCGCTTCGGTCTGGCCGAGACCGGAGATGTCGTCCTTCTCGCCTTCCACCGTCATCAGCGCGACGTTGACGATCTTCGACGGCTCGACGAGCTTGCCGCGATGAAGCATCTCGCCCTTCGGCAACGCGTGCTTGATAAACACGGTGTCGACGGTCTGCAGGTAATAGTCGGCCGTCAGATCCATCACCGCGAGATATTCGTCGTAGAATTCACGATGCTTGTCGACGAGGTCGCCGTCGCCCTTCACCAGGTTCTCGAACAGCTTCTTGTGCGCTTCCATGTGGCGATCGCGGTTCATGCTGATGAAGCCGGTGAGCTGCAGGAAGCCCGGATAAACGTCGCGCATCACGCCCGGATGCGGGAACGGCACCTTGGTGATGACATTGTTGCGGAACCAGTCGATGCCCTTTTCGGCTGCGAGATCGTTCACCGCAGTCGGATTCTTGCGCGTATCGATGGGACCGCCCATCAGCGTCATCGAGATCGGCGCATAGGGATCGTTCTCGGCTTCCATGCGCGAGACCGCGGCCAGCACCGGCACCGCCGGCTGGCACACTGCGAGCACATGCACGTTGCCGCCAAGCACGTGGAACATCTCGATCACATAGTCGATGTAATCGTCGAGATCGAAACGGCCGGCCGCGAGCGGCACCTGGCGCGCGTCGGACCAGTCGGTGATGTAGACCTCATGGGTCGGCAGGAACGCTTCCACCGTGCCGCGCAGCAGCGTGGCATAGTGACCGGACATCGGCGCTACGATCAGCACGCGCGGCTGCGGCGCGCGCAACGGGCGCGGATGCTTGCGATCGAAATAGAGCAGACGGCAGAACGGCTTTTCCCACACCGAGCGGACTTCCACCGGAGTGCGGACGCCATTCACTTCGGTATCGTTGAGGCCCCATTCCGGCTTGCCATAGCGGCGCGTGGTGCGCTCGAACAATTCGCAGGCCGCGGTCATCTGCTTGGCGAGATCAGTCTGGCCGAACGGATTGAGCGGATTCTGGAGCATCATCTTGGTGGCGTCGGTCATCGCGCGAGCCGGGCTCAGCGATGCGTAGGCCATCTCATACATCCAGTACATCGGCGCGGTCAGGCCGGGAGCGGTTTCCGACGCTGGCGGCCTGCCAAATTCACCTATCGGCATCTGTCCTCACATCCATAGCGCTTATTGCAGCGCACTATAGTGGAGACTGACTTAGAAAGCGTCAATGCGCCTGTCCCTCAGGCAAGCCGGGAACAAGGTAAAATCAGCCCTTTTCCTATGGGCAAATGGTTGAATTGGGCTGTGACGCCTACTCCCGCCTCCCTCTCTCCGTCATGGTGAGGTGCGGCCCCTTGGCCGCCTCGAACCATGCGTGGCCAGGCTCGGAGCGTGCAGCACATCCTTCGAGGCTCGCTGCGCTCGCACCTCAGGATGACGGGAGTGTAGGGTGGGCAAAGGAGCGGAGCGACGTGCCCACCTTCAAGTGCACGACTGGTGAAGGTGGGCACGCTGCGCTTTGCCCACCCTACAAGTTCACTCCCCGCCCGAGATCAGCGATCCCGCGCGCTTGGCGCTGTTCAGCAGCAGCAGGAACGACGCAAACGACACCACGAACAACACCACATTGATCGCCAGCGCGCCGAACATCAGATCGCCGCGAAACACCTGATCGAACAGCAGCGCCCGCATGCCCTCGAACACGTAGGTCGGCGGCAGGCACCATGCGATCGGCTGCAGCCAGCCCGGCAGCACCGACACCGGGTAATAGACGCAGACCAGCGGCATCAGGCCGAACATCAGCGTCCAGACGATGCTTTCCGCGCCAAGCCCATTCCTCAACACAAGGCCCGACACGAAAATACCGAGCGACCAGCTCGTGAAGATGAGATTGCAGAAGAACGCGATCAGCGGCAGTCCGAAGGACAGCAGACTGAAGTGAAAGAACACCGCCGCAAGCATCACCATCGGGATGATGCCGATCGCCAGACGAACAAGACTCATGATCATCAGCGCGATCAGGAACTCGATCGGCTTCAGCGGGCTCATCATGAGATTGCCGAGGTTCCGCGCCCACATCTCTTCCAGGAACGAGATGGAGAAGCCGAGCTGGCCGCGAAACAGGATGTCCCACAGGATCACCGCGCCGATCAGCGTGCCGCCCGCCTGGGCGAAGAAGCCGGCATTCTGCGAGATGTAGCTCTGCAGGAAACCCCAGGTGATGATCTGCAGCGCCGGCCAGTAGATCAGCTCAAGCATCCGCGGCCATGAGGAGCGCAGCAGATACCAATAGCGCAGCACCATCGCATTGATGCGATGCATCGCGAGGCCACGATAGTGATCGACCATGCTCATTGCGCTGCCTCCCGGTCGCGGCCGCGCGCGACATCGAGGAACACGTCTTCCAGCGTGGTGCGGTTATAGCGCTGCAGGATGCCGGTCGGACTGTCGTCGTCCTCGACGCGGCCCTTCTTCATGATGATGACACGATCGCACAGCCGCTCGACCTCCAGCATATTGTGCGAGGCGAGCAGGATCGTTGCATTGTGGCTGCGGCAGTATGTCTCCAGATGGCCACGGATCCAGTCTGCGGTATCGGGATCGAGCGAGGCGGTCGGCTCATCCAGCAGCAGCAGCTCCGGCTCGTTGATCAGCGCCTTGGCCAAAGCCACGCGCGTCTTCTGGCCGGCCGACAGCTTGCCGCTGGCGCGGTCGATGAAATCGGTGAGGTCGAGATCGGAGGCGAGCTGCGCGATGCGCTCGCGCAAGTTACGCACCGCATAGAGCTTGCCGAATACGGTGAGGTTCTGCCGCACGGTCAGCCGCATCGGCATATCGACATACGGGCTTTCGAAATTCATGCGGCCGAGCACCTGGGCTGCCTGCTCCGGCATCGCATGACCAAGCACCGACACTTTTCCGGAGGTCGGCAATACCAGACCCATGATCATGGCAATGGTCGTGGTCTTGCCGGCGCCATTGCCGCCGAGCAGCCCGGTGATGCTGCCACGCGCGATGGAGAAGGATATATCGTCCACGGCACGGTTGGTCTTGTAGAGTTTCACCAAATGCGCGACGGCGATCG
>CALRZK010000568.1:0-3436 GCA_943372615.1 Bradyrhizobium ivorense
AGCCGGTCGAATTCCGGCGTCGGCGACGGCACATTTGCGTAAGTCTTGCGTGCCGCACGGTTGGCCTGCGCAGCAGCACGGCCGAGATCGTCGACATCGGCGGTGACATCGCGGAAACCGCGCATCGCAGCTTCGCCACTGTCATCGCGACTGGACGGCTGTACGGGTTGGTCAGCACGGCGCGGCGGCACCGGACGACCGGTGCCCGGCTCGCGCGGAATCGGCGGCGGATCGACACGCAGCGTCCGTTGCGGACGCGGCTCTTCGGGGGGCCGCGGTGGTGTTGGCGCGATCGGCTGACGGCCGCGCGGCGACGGCTCGGCCGGCGGCGTCCCTGGACGCTGAGTCGCGTTCCGGAAGGCATCGCCCGCACGCGGACGGTTCGCGTCCGCGGTGCGCGAAGCATCGCGGGCACGCTGGGCCGCCTCGGATTCGACCTTGCGGACGGCTTCCTCGAGCGACAGGCGCTCGCGGGTGATCTCGGATTCCGAGAGCGGAGGCTCGACACTGCGCAGTTGTGCGATCAGCGCCGTGCGGGCGCGTTCATAAAGGGCACGGCGCTGCTCACCGGGGGCACTGGGATCCAGGCCGGCGATGGCACGGGCGATCAGGGGATAGTAGTCAGCCATCTCGACTCAGTTTCGCGGGGTCCCTCAATTTGAAAGCCAACCGGTAATAGTTCGTTAAGCCTCAAACGGATTTTGAACGAGAATGGTGTCGTCACGCTCTGGACTCGTGGAGAGCAAAGCGATCGGGCAACCGACGAGTTCCTCGACGCGGCGGACATATTTGATCGCCTGGGCGGGAAGGTCAGCCCAGGAGCGGGCATTCGCCGTCGGCTCTTTCCAGCCTTCGATGGTCTCATAAATCGGCTCGATACGCTGCTGGGCGCCTTCGCCCGCGGGCAGATGGTCGATTTCCTTACCGTCGAGCTTGTAGCCGACGCAGACCTGGATGGTGTCGAAGCCGTCGAGAATGTCGAGCTTGGTCATGGCGAGGCCATTGATGCCGCAGGTGCGGACGGTCTGGCGGACCAGCACTGCGTCGAACCAGCCACAACGGCGCTTGCGGCCGGTATTGACGCCGAATTCCTTACCGCGACGGCCGATCTCTTCGCCGATCTCGTTGTCCAGTTCGGTCGGGAACGGGCCGGCACCGACGCGCGTGGTGTAGGCCTTGCAGATGCCAAGCACATAGCCAACAGCGCCCGGGCCCATGCCGGTGCCAGTCGCAGCCTGTGCAGCGACGGTGTTCGACGAGGTCACATAGGGATAGGTGCCGTGATCGACATCGAGCAGCGCGCCCTGCGCGCCTTCGAACAGAATGCGCTTGCCTTCGCGGCGCTTGTTGTCGAGCAGCGTCCACACCGTCTCGGCGTAAGGAAGCAGCGCCGGCGCCAGCGCAGCCAGATCCTTGACGATATCGGCCGCTTTGAATTCTTCGAGACCGAGGCCGCGACGGAGCGCATTGTGATGCGTCAGCAGGCGCTCGACCTTGTGCGGCAGGGTCTGCAGATCGGCAAGATCCATCAAACGGATGGCGCGACGACCAACTTTGTCTTCATAGGCCGGACCGATGCCGCGCTGGGTGGTGCCGATGGCGGTGGCCTTGCTGGCATTCTCGCGCAGCGCATCGAGTTCGCGATGCAGCGGCAGGATCAGCGTGACGTTTTCGGCAACGCGCAGATTGTCCGGGCCGACATCGACGCCCTGGCCCTTCAGCTTGGCGACTTCGTCGATGAACGCCTGCGGATCGAACACCACGCCATTGCCGATGACCGAGAGCTTGCCGCCACGGACGACGCCCGAGGGCAGCAGCGCCAGCTTGTAGGTCTTGCCGTCGATGACCAGCGTATGGCCGGCATTGTGACCGCCCTGATAGCGGGCGACGACGTCCGCCTGATCCGACAACCAGTCAACGATCTTGCCCTTACCCTCGTCGCCCCACTGGGCGCCGACGACGACAACATTGGCCATTTGGCGCTAGTCCTCTGAAAATACACGCGTCGAAGCGTGATCGCTGCGGAAAACGGTCTGCCGTTTGCCGGACCACGCCCAGGCATCCGCCCAAACGCGCCAGAAGACGCTGTCTGCGATGCAAACCGGGAATAAAGGAAGAAGCCGGTGAAAACAAGCGCAAGGGCAGGAAAAACGCCCTCGTCAAGCCCGTGCAAACCTTTGATATCCCCTGAAAATCCGGCGCAGTGTGGCGAGATTGAGGCAACCTACGCGATCATCAAACGTCCCTGCATGACGGGAACACAGCGGCCGGCAATACTGACGCGTTCCACACGCCCGCCTTGTTTCGCGGCCTCGACCAGAATCGCGCTTGGCCGTCCCATCTCGATGCCTTGAGCGATGGCGATCTTCGCCGACAAATCCGAGCGCGAATCGAGATGAGCCAGAAAAGCGCCGAGCGCAGCGGCCGCACTGCCGGTCGCCGGATCTTCGGGAATATTGCTCAACGGCGCGAACATGCGCGCCTGTAATTTCTCGATTCCGCCGCCGGTTCGAACATAGAGATATATGAAGAACCGGTCGTCTCCGTCCCAGTAGCGGGCATCGGCTTTGGCAAAGGCATCCATGTTCGGAGAGGCCATGGCCAGCGCTTCGAGGCTAGCAAGCTCGGCGACCACGATCGGCAAGCCCACCGAGACGATCCGGGGCAGATGGATCTCGGTTGCAACATCGCCGACGTCCAGGCCGGCGCAATCGGCGATGACCTGCGCATCGACCTCCTTGCCAAGATCGAGAGGCTTCGGCGCGCGCACACGGGCACCAACCACATCGCCGCCGTCGCGCAACAGATCGATCGAGACGAGGCCCGCCTTCTCTTCAAACACCATTTGCGTGGCGACAGGCTGGCCGAACACATCATCGCGTCGGCCCAGCACGAAGGCCGTACCGACATTCGGATGCCCCGCAAACGGGACCTCATCGGTCGGCGTGAAAATGCGCACACGCGCCGTGTGTGCGGGGTCTTCCGGCGGATAGACGAAGGTCGTCTCTGAGTAATTGAACTCGCGTGCGATCAATTGCAGCCGATGCTCAGGGATCAAACGTGCATCCGGAATGACGGCCAAGGCGTTTCCGCCAAATTGCTGCTCAGTGTATACGTCAACCGTCAGATAATCGATCATGCCGGACCTCCGCGGGGATGCTATATCAAGCGCAACGGCGGCGAAACAACGCCCGGAACAAGATCGCGGGAGGCACCATGGCCGATATCCGATATATCAATCCGCCAGCCCTCGGCGAGCCTCCAGGCTACTCGCAAATCGTGGAGACACGCGGCGGCCGGACGATCTACATTGCCGGGCAGACCGCACTCGATCCGAATGGGCAACTGATCGGCAAGAGTGATTTTGCTGCGCAAGCCAACCAGGTATTCGCTAACCTGTCGATTGCGCTCGACGCTGTTCAGTGTACAGCCGCCC
>CALRZK010000569.1:0-3432 GCA_943372615.1 Bradyrhizobium ivorense
GATCGATCCCACCGCCTATAAATATGTCGAGGTGTTCAAGGGTGGCAATGCGCTGCGTTTCGGCGCCAATTCGCTCGGCGGCGCCATCAATTTCGTGACGCCGACCGGCCGTGATCCCTGGCTAAATGCCGTCTCGCTCGATATGGGCGCCTTCGGCTTCCGTCGCCTGCAGGCCTCCACCGGCGGCGCCAACGGGCCTTGGGATGGTTTCATCACCGCATCCACGCAAACGGCGGATGGCTATCGCGATCACAGCTACGGCAATGCGACGCGCGTCAGCGGCAATGTCGGCTATCAGTTCTCGCCGGATTTCGAGACGCGCTTCTATCTCAATGCCAATAGCGTGCGGCAACGCATTCCGGGCTCGGTGAGCAAAGACAGCGCGCTGAATTCGCCGACCACTGCGGCGGCGAACAATGTGACGATGGATCAGCAGCGCAACATCGATACGGTGCGCCTCGCCAACAAGACCACGATCCGGCTCGACAACACCACCATCGACTTCGGTGTGTTCGGCGTCGATCGGCACCTGATGCATCCGATCTTCCAGTATCTGGATTATCGCTATCAGGACTATGGCGGCTTCGCGAAAGTCACCGACGATCGCATGATCGGTGGCTATCGCAATGTCTTCGTCGCCGGCGTCAACCTCATCAACGGCCGCATCGACAACAACCAGTATGTCAATGTGGCCGGGCAGAAGGGCGCGCTCGCGTCGTCCTCGATCGACAGTTCGAAGAACACCTCGGTTTATGTGGAGAACTCGCTCTATGTGCTGCCGAGCGTCGCGCTGATCGGTGGCACGCAGTTTCTCTATGCCACCCGCAATCGACAGGATCGCTTCCTGAGCGATGGCGATCAGTCCGGCTCGACAGAATTCAACCTGTGGAGCCCGAAGGGCGGCGTGCTGTGGAACATCGATCCCACATGGCAGGCCTATGCAAACATCTCGCGCAGCGCGGAAGTGCCGAGCTTTGGTGAGAGCTCTTCAGGGCCGGGCATTCCGACCATCCCCTTCACCAGCATCCGCCCGCAGCGCGCCACGACCTATGAGATTGGCACACGTGGCCGTCGGCCGGATCTGACATGGGAGCTCACGGGCTACCGCGCCAATATCCGGGATGAGCTGCAATGCCTGTACAGCGCCTTCGGCAATTGCAACGTCACCAATGCAGATCGCACCATCCATCAGGGCATCGAAGCCGGTCTCGGCATCGCCGTGCTGAAGGGAATGTTCGACGCATCGGCGCAGCCGGACAAGCTCTGGCTCAACATGGCTTATACACTGAACGACTTCCGCTTCGACAATGATCCGCTCTGCGGCAACAACCTGCTGCCGGGCGCGCCGCGTCACTATCTGCGCGCGGAGCTGCTCTACAAGCATGCCAACGGCTTTTATCTCGGCCCCAATGTCGAATGGGTGCCGGAATCCTACTATGTCGATAGCGCCAATACGCTGAAGACCGAGCCCTATGCGCTACTCGGCATGAAAGCCGGCGTCGACAATGGCGGCACCTATTCCGGCTATATCGAGGCGCGCAATATTCTCGATACCCGCTACATCGCCTCGGCGAGCATCCTCAATGTGGCGACCGCGACCTCACCGCTTTTTGAACCCGGCACCGGCCGCGCCATCTATGCCGGCATCAAAGCGAGGTGGTGACGATGACAATTCAGGCTAGACTGCCATTCGCGAAAGGACACTCCATGATCAATCGCTCCCTGCTTCTCATCGCTGCGCTCGGCACAGGCGCCATGCCCGCTTCCGCTCATGTGTTCGTGCAGAGCGGCACGGCCACGGTCGGCGGCTCCTATCGCGCGGTGCTCGCCGTGCCGCATGGCTGCGGCGCATCGCCGACCACCAAGATCACCGTGCAGATTCCCGAAGGCATGATCGCGGTGAAGCCGATGCCGAAGCCCGGCTGGCTGATCGAGACCAAGAAAGGTCCGTATGCGCAAAGCTACGACTTCATGCATGGCATGAAAGCGTCCGAAGGCATCAAGCAGATTTCGTGGACCGGCAAGCTCGACAACGACTTCTATGACGAGTTCGTGTTCTCGGCCTATCTGCCCGCATCGCTGAAGGCCGATGCGCCGCTTTATCTGCCGACCTTGCAGACCTGCGAGAACGGCTCCGAGGACTGGGCACAGATTCCCGAGGCCGGACAGGATTCGCATAGCCTGAAGTCACCAGCGCCGGCCGTGCGCCTTGCGGCGGCTTCGCCGAAGGACGCCATGGCGCAGATGGCCGGCATGGTGCATGCGGGCGACCTGATGATTGCAACGCCCTGGACGCGCGCGACACCGCCTTCAGCCAAGGTCGCCGGCGGCTATCTCACCATCACCAATAACGGCAAGAGCAGCGACAAGCTGCTCAGCGGTTCATTCAGCGGCGGCAGCCGCATCGAGGTGCATGAGATGAGCGTGACCGATGGCGTGATGAAGATGCGCCCGCTCAATGACGGTCTGGAGATCAAGCCCGGCGCCACCGTCAAGCTCGAGCCCGGCGGCTATCATCTGATGCTGATGGATCTGAAGAAGCCGTTCACCAAGGGCGACAAGGTGAAGGCGCAGCTACAGTTCGAGAAGGCCGGCAAGGTCGATATCGAACTCGACGTCAATGCCGTCGGCGCTTCGGCTCCGGCCGGAGGCGGTGGGCACGCTCACTGACCCCAAGATGAAACGACGAGAAACGGGATCGCGCGATTGCGCGATCCCGATCAGCAGCTGCTGTGATCGCAGACGCGCTGCTGCCACATCTGCAGCGGCTGGTCGACGCGGACGAGTTTTACGGCGTCGCAGTGATCGCAGACGAATGAACGTGTCTCAAAGCCATCGAACTGATCGATCGACTTGAGCTGAAGGCGCGTGCGGCAACGATCGCATTTGAGATGGCTGGTGCGAATATTGTCGTTGCCGTGCCGACGATGCGACATCTGAAAAACCTCAGTTGGGCATTGGCGCCCTTCTGGCGACCATGAAGACGAAAGAGCTAATCGCGAATTTTTTAGAACGCGGACTCAAATACGAATCACAGACGAGTCAGTTTCAATATTTATCTATTTTCGAAAGCTTGCAACGATAGCTAACTGACAAGCGGTCACAAACGCTTCATCCGTCAGTCGGACGGTTACCTATGATACCTAAACTGCACGATATCAGATCAATTTGCTACACGACGAAAGGCTGATCGCTCAGTTTCGAACAGCCTTGCGATAGCGCCCTTAGTGCAACCGCGGGGCTTTCAACATGCGGGCCCGGTCAGTGGAAACGAGTTCCACATCGAAGGTATCGCCGCCCCGATAGAGCGTGAGCGGCACATCGCAGCCGGCCGTCCCGAGATCCCACAACGCGCGGTAAAATTCGGCGGAGTCGCGGACCTCCTCACCATTGACGGCAAGGATCACATCGCCGGTCTTGAGCTCGGCGCGA
>CALRZK010000570.1:0-3417 GCA_943372615.1 Bradyrhizobium ivorense
CTCCGGATCCTCGTCATGTCCGCCACCATCGATGGTGCGCGGATCGCAAAGCTGCTGGGCGATGCACCTGTCATCGCCAGCGAAGGCCGCGCCTTCCCGGTGGAGACCCGCTATCTTGGCCGCAAGCCGGATGTACAGATTGAACGCCAGATGGCCGATGCCATCGCATCGGCCTTGCGTGCGGATGCCGGCTCGGTGCTGGCCTTTTTGCCCGGCGCCGCCGAAATCCGCCGGACGCAAAACTTCCTTGCCGAGCGCGTTCAAGATGCCTCCATCGAGATCGTGCCGCTGTTCGGCGCCCTTGATGCCGCCGTGCAGGATCGCGCCATCCAGCCGGCCCCCAAGGGACAGCGCAAGGTGGTGCTCGCCACCTCCATCGCCGAGACCTCGCTGACCATCGAGGGCGTGCGCATTGTCGTCGATTGCGGCCTCGCCCGCGTGCCGCGCTATGAGCCGGATATCGGCCTCACACGGCTCGAGACCGTACGCGCCTCACGCGCTGCCGTCGATCAGCGCCGCGGCCGTGCCGGCCGTACCGAGCCTGGCGTCAGCTATCGCCTCTGGGACGAGCCGCAAACGGCGTCGCTGCCGGCCTATACGCAGCCCGAAATTCTCAGTGCCGATCTCTCCACGCTGCTTCTCGATTGCGCGCAATGGGGCGTCAGCGATCCCGCGCAGCTCACCTTCCTCGATCCGCCGCCGCTGCCCGCGCTGAAGGAAGCGCGCAGCCTGCTGGTCGAACTCGGCGCGCTGGATGATGATGGCCGCATCACCGAGGAAGGGCAGGCGCTGCGCGCGCTCGCATTGCCGCCGCGGCTTGCGCGCATGATCGTGGATTCCGCGCGTTTCGGCTATGCTGAGGAGGCGGCCGAGATCGCCGCCATTCTCACCGAACGCGGCCTCGGCGGCGACAGCGTCGATCTCGATCATCGCCTTGACCAATTCCGCCGCGACCGTTCGCAGCGCGCATCGAACGCAAGGCTGCTCGCAGAGCGCTGGGCGGCGCAGGTGTCTTCCTCGTCTCCACGCGAGGCAGGAGAGCTCTCCACCGGCACCATGCTCGCTTTCGCCTTCCCGGATCGTGTCGCCAAAAACCGCGGCAATGGCAGCTTTGTGCTTGCCAACGGCCGCGGCGCCTCGATCGAACAAGGCGCGGGGCTCGCCAAAGCGCCTTACATCGCTGTCGGCGAACTCACCGGCACCGCCGCCAACGGCCGCATCCTGCTCGCCGCGCCGATCACGCAGGCCGAGATCGAATCCCGCGTCGCCGATCAGATCACGGATGCCGACGAGATCTCGTTCGACCGCGCCTCCACATCGCTGCGCGGTCGCCGCAAGCGCAGCCTGCATGCCATCACCTTCTCCGAAGCGCCGCTGACGGTGACCGCTTCCGAGGCCGCGGCTCGCGTCTTCGCTGACGGTCTGGCATCGCTCGGTCTCGATCGCCTGCCATGGTCCAAGGCGCTGCAGCAGTGGCGGGGGCGCGTGATGTTCCTGCGCGCCTCGGAAGGCGACGCGTGGCCCGATCTGTCCGATCAGGCGCTGATCGACACGCGCGAGACCTGGCTGGCGCCTGCGCTGTTCGGCAAGACCTCGCTGCGGGATTTTTCCGCCGGCGACCTGTCGGACGCCATCATGAGCCTGCTGCCATGGGATCTACGCGCGCGCCTCGATAAGGAAGCGCCGACCCATTTCGAAGCGCCGACCGGCAGTATGCTGGCGATCGATTATGAAGCCGAGCAGGGGCCGACTATCGCGGTCCGCCTGCAGGAGCTGTTCGGCCTCGGCACGCATCCCTCGGTCGCCAAGGGCAAGGTGCCTCTGGTGCTGGAACTGCTGTCGCCGGCGCAGCGCCCGGTGCAGGTGACGCGCGATCTGCCCGGCTTCTGGCGCGGCAGCTACCAGGACGTCCGCTCCGACCTCCGCGGCCGCTACCCGCGCCACCCGTGGCCGGATGATCCAGCCACCGCTATGCCGACACGGCGTGCCAAACCGCGCGGGACATGAAACTCAAGCGGTCATCATCCGTTTTCGCCAGGGTTAGCCGGTACGACAGGAAGGAGCTCACCCCGATCCGTTCATCTTCACCAGGAATCTCGTCAGATCGTCCGTGACGTGGTCCACGTGGCTTTCCTCGCGGCCTCCCAGTTCCCAGTCCTCGCGGACAACCTCCTTGGCGCCGTCGGGCACCACCAGCACGGTGGTCATGCCGAGGTTGTGGGGGACGACAAGGTTGCGCGACAGGTCCTCGAACATGGCTGCCTTGGCCGGGTTCACGCCGTGATCGCGGAGGAACTTGTCATAGGTCTGTGGCGCAGGCTTCGGCTCCAGCTCCGCCGCGACGATGTCGAAAATGGCTTCGAACTGATCGGCAAAGCCGAGCCGTGCCAGCACGGCGCCGGCATGGGCGACGGAGCCATTGGTGAGGATCAGCTTGCGGCCGGGAAGCTGCGCGATGGCGGCGCCCATGACCGGATTGGGCTCCAGCGGCGAGTGGTCGATCTCGTGCACATAGGCCAGGAAGTCGTCGGCGCTGATCTTGTGCTCGGTCATCATGCCGCGCATCGTGGTGCCGTAGCGCTTGTAATAGTCCTTCTGAATCTTGAAGGCCTCTTCCGGCGTCACCTTCAGATAATTCGCCACGAAGTCGCGAATGCGGACATCGACCTGCTGCCACAGATTGACGTGATGCGGATACAACGTGTTGTCGAGATCGAACACCCAGGTCTCGACATGATCGAAGGCGCGCGGCGATTTGGTGGTGGTAAGCATGGGCCTCTCATCCTGTCATCCCGGCGAATGCCGGGATCCATAGACACCGTCAGTGCGGTTGAAACTGTGTCGTGGCGGCTACGGCGTTTTGACTATCTCGTCGGAGGTTATGGATCCCGGCGTTCGCCGGGATGACACGGAGTTACGGCATCGCGAAGCGCAGCGTCTTGCCGCCGCCGGTCATGTCGACGGTGGCATAGCCCGATGCGGTGAGGCCGCGGGCGGCACAGTCACTGTGTTCGCGGATCTCGAATTTGCTCTCGCGCGTGCACAGCAGGCGAGGTCCGCCCCAGTTCAGCGGCTTGTCGCCGAGCCGGATGGCGCGGCCGGTGTCATCGACGGCTTCGGCGAAGGAGAGGATCTGCTTCGGCTGGCCGGTGACATCAGGGCGCAGGCATTTGCCGGGCTCGATGCGATACCAGCCGCGGGCGACCACGCCCTTGCCGTCATCGGTCGCGACCGAGGCCATCACTTTGTAGGACGTGTCGTTGCACCAGGTGAGGCCATTCGCAGACGGCGCCTGCACGCCCGTCACCATGGCCTCGAAGAAATTCGGCGCATTGACGATGTCGTTGGTGAGGCCGCGGCTCCTGAGGAATGCGGAGAGGCCGTTCTGCGTCTTCGGTCCATCAACACCATCGATCG
>CALRZK010000571.1:0-3416 GCA_943372615.1 Bradyrhizobium ivorense
TGCCGGAAGGCGCCAATGTGGATGTGGTGCCGGAGGATGACGCGTGGCTCGAAGGCCAGTCGTTGATCTCGACGGTCGAGGATGTCGAACTGATCGATCCCGATCTGTCCGGCGAAAGACTGCTGTTCCGCCTGTTCCACGAGCGCGGCGTCCGCGTCTTTGCGCCAACGCCGTTACAGGCAAAATGCTCCTGCTCGCGCGAAGCAGTGTCCGGCATGCTGAAGGGGTTTGACCCGCAGGATCGCGCGGACATGGTCGAGAACGGCAAGGTCGTGGTGACCTGCGAATTCTGTAGCTCGGTCTATGAGTTCACGCCGGAAGAGGCCGGCGTTGGCGCATAGCTTGTAGCCTGGATGGAGCGCAGCGAAATCCAGGAACTATAGAGGCCATTGAAACGCCGGTCCCCGGATTGCGCTGCGCTCCATCCGGGCTACGATCTCAATTCAGCACCCGCCTGTTCGGCCCATCCAGCGAGAACAGCGGCACATCGATCTCGAACGGCTCGCCCTGGTCGGTCACCATCTGATACGTGCCTTCCATGAAACCGGACGGCGTCGGCAGTGGCACGCCTGATGTGTATTCAAACCGCTCGCCTGGCCCGAGCACCGGCTGCTCACCGACCACGCCCTCGCCGCGCACTTCCTGCATCTTTCCCGATGCATCGGTGATGATCCAGTGCCGCGTCTTCAGCTGCACGGTTTCCTTGCCTGCATTGGTGATGACGATCGTATAAGACCAGAAGAACTGCTGCTTCTCGGCCGAGGAGCGATCCGGCATGAAGTTCGGCTCGACGGTCACTTCGATCTGGCGGGTGATGGCGCGGTACATGGAATATCATCGCTGCGAGAGGCTGGATCAGCAACATAGCGAAAAACAACGGAGCGGCCAAATACCGTCCGCGCATAATCGTCATCCCGGTTTGAACACAGTTCGTGCCTATCGCGTTCCCCGTTGCTAACGTCCGCGGCGGATCGCCTCACAAAATTCGTCTCGCCATGAATTGACTTGCGATGGCGCGGCGAAGCGGTTCTTTCTTTTCAATCGATATTCGTTATGCGGTGTTGAATGACCTCTGTTGCCGATCCGATTGCCGGACCCGCACATGCCGATGCGCCCGCCTCGTCTGCCGCAGCCACGCGCGCCGAAGCGCCACCGACCATCACCGCAGTTAACGAGCGCGAATTGCGGCTCGACCTGTTTCGCGGCCTCGCACTGTGGCTGATCTTCATCGATCACCTGCCGCAAAACCTGCTGACCTGGCTGACCATCCGCAATTACGGCTTCAGCGACGCCACTGAGATCTTCATCTTCATCTCCGGCTACACCGCGGCCTTCGTCTATGGCCGCGCGATGCAGGAACAGGGCACGGTGGTTGCCAGCGCGCGCATCTTCAAGCGCGTCTGGCAGATCTATGTGGCCCACGTCTTCCTGTTCACGATCTTTCTCGCGGAAATCTCCTACGTCGCCACACGCTTCCAGAATCCGCTCTACACGGAGGAAATGGGCATCCTCGACTTCCTGAAGGAGCCCGACGTCACCATCGTGCAGGCGCTGCTGCTGCGCTTCCGCCCCGTCAATATGGACGTGCTGCCACTCTACATCGTGCTGATGCTGTTCCTGCCGCTGATCCTGTGGCTGATGCGACGCCGCGCCGATCTCACTTTGGGCCTGTCTGTGCTGCTCTATGCGCTGACCTGGGAATTCGACTGGCATCTCACCGCCTATCCGAACGGCTCCTGGGCGTTCAATCCGTTCGCCTGGCAGCTGCTGTTCGTGTTCGGTGCCTGGTGCGCCCTTGGCGGCGCCAAGCGGATGGAGCGGATCCTGAATTCGCCCATTACACTGTGGATCTGCGTTGCCTATCTATTGGGAGCGTTCTGGGTGACGCTGACCTGGCACATTCCGCAGATCCATCATCTGCTGCCCAAACTGCTCGAACAGTGGATGTATCCGATCAACAAGCCCGACCTGGATGTGCTCCGTTTTGCTCATTTCCTGGCACTGGCTGCCCTCACGGTCCGGTTCCTGCCGAAGGACTGGCCGGGGTTGAAGTCGATCTGGCTGCGACCAATGGTGCTTTGCGGCCAGCATTCGCTTGAGATTTTCTGCATAGGCGTGTTTCTGGCATTTGCAGGTCAGTTTTTCCTGGGCGAGATCGCGGGCGGTGCAATCATGCATGGCCTGGTCAGCCTGATCGGGATCGTCATCATGTCCACCGCTGCGTGGGTGTTCTCCTGGTACAAGCGCGTCACCGCGAAGGGCGGAGCGCGCGCCAAAAAGACACCTGACGCCGATCTTGCAGGAGGGGAAGTACGATGACCTCGCTGCTGCACCGGCCGCCTTGGCGATACGCGCTGCTGTCACTCCTGCTGGCGACGGGGCCGGCCCAGGCCGAACCGCCAAAGCAAGCCTGCGAAGTCCCCGCCTATCTTCTCACCAGCGAAAGCTCGCTGTCAAAAGTGAAGGCAGCCGTAAAGCCGGACGGCAAGCTCAATATTCTGGTCATCGGCAGCCGCTCCTCGGTCATTGGCCTATCCGACCATTCCGCGGCCTATCCCAACCGCTTGCAGGCCTATCTGAGCGAAAAGCTGCCGGGCGTTACCGTGGATGTCGCGCTGGAACTGCAGGTCAAGAAGACAGCCGAGGAAATGGCGCCCACGCTCGGCAAACTGGTGGAGGACCGCAAACCGGACCTCGTGATCTGGCAGACGGGAACCGTAGATGCCATGCGCCAGGTGGATGGCGACGACTTCCGCAATGCATTGGACGACGGCGTTGCTGCCATGCAAAAGGCCGGAACTGACGTGATTTTAATGAACTTGCAGTACAGTCCGCGCACGGAGTCCATGATTTCGGGCTCGGCCTACCTAGATAATATGCGTGTGGTGGCGCAGCAGCACGACGCTCCGCTGTTCGATCGCTTCGCCATCATGCGGCAGTGGAATGAAAATGGTGACTTCGACCTGTTCAGCCCCGCGCCCGGCACAGCCGGCATGGAGCTTGCCAAACGGGTCCACGACTGTCTCGGTCGTGCGCTATCGGCCTTCGTGATCGAAACGGCGCATATCAAGACAGCGGATTTGAGGATTCAGCGTTAAAATGAGTTTCGAAGCTACCTTGTCTCGGGTCCTTGTCGCTGCTGCGCTTGCCGTCACGACTCCCGCATTCACTTCGCTAGCGCATGCCGAGGACTCGCAGGCCGGGGCGCAAGGACAAGTAGACGGTGCGCAGCGCGGCGTCGCTGGAAAAGCGATCGACAGGGTCAAGGAAGCTGCCAAGACTGCCACGGACATTCTGAGCCGCGTCCCTTGCCGCACACCCAAGGGCGGAACGAAGGCCATGGGAACGCTGCCGCATGTGGCCAGCAAGCTCGCCGCCCACCAGCCGGTGGTGATTGTCGCCTTCGGCTCGTCATC
>CALRZK010000572.1:0-3414 GCA_943372615.1 Bradyrhizobium ivorense
TTACATTGGCCTTCTTGGCCACATCACCCCAGGTCACGAGGTCCGATTTGATACGGTCGGTGAACTCCGTCGGCGAACTGCTCGTGGCTTCCGTCGCGAGCGTCCGCAGCCGTTGAACCACCTCCGGATCCTGCATCGCCGCACGGGCCTCTTTCTCCAGCACCGCAACGATTTCCTTCGGTGTGGACTTCGGAACAAAAAGCCCTGTCCAGAAAGTGGCGTCCGCGCCGACAATCCCGCCCTCGGTCATGGTCGGTACATTGCCGAGTTCTGCAAGACGCTTCGGGGACGTCACCGCAAGCGCGCGAATCTTCCCGTCCTTCATCAGCGGAATCGCAGGCAGCGGATCGATCATCGCAGCCGATACCTGATTGCCGAGAACCGCGAGCACGGCGTCATTGCTACCGCGATACGACACGCGCTGGAGCGTCGCACCTGTTTTCAGTTTGAACAGTTCCGCAGCCAGCGTGAAGGTCGGCGACGAGGACGCGTAATTCGCCGCAGCCGAATTGGCCTTCGCCCAGGTGACGAGTTCGCCAATCGATTTCACGGGGGAGTCGGCATTCACGACCAGCACCAGCGGGAACGTCCCGAGCAGGCTCACCGGTTCGAAGTCTTTCAGCGTATCGTATTGCGCAGGCATTCCGATCGCAGGGCCCACGACCATGGCGCCGCTCGCGCCGACCAGCAATGTATAACCATCAGCGGGCTGGCTCTTCACGAACGCAGCCGCCAGGCCACCCCCGGCACCGGGCTTGTTCTCGACGATCACGGTCTGGCCGAGCGACTTGCCGAGCTTGTCAGCAAGCAGACGCGCAATGATGTCGTTGCTGCCTCCCGGGGCAAACCCGACGATCACGCGCAGCGGCCGCGCCGGATACTTCTCTTGCGCAAAGGCAGAGACACTGAAGACACTCAGCAAGACCGAAAGTGAAAAAGCCGCCAGGTATCGACGCCTCAAGAATCTCATCGTTATCCTCCTCGAAAACACGGCTCTATGGCGCGTTTTCACATCGTTCGATTATGTGATCCGAAACCTGTGCTTACTGCACTACGATCTCGTCGTTCGCATAGCGGACATCCGCCCCAGAACCATCGACCATGGTCTGAAATGAAATGTCCTCTCGTTCCCCGTTCCCCTTCCCAAGCGCGCCGTCGAAGACGCGAACGAAATTCGATTGATCTGCGTCGATCGCTTTCGTCGCGGGCCAGGCTTGCTTCAGTGGATCGGTACGTGCCGCGACTTGCTCGTGACATTTCGCACCAACTTGACACTGACAAAAATCAGTTTACGGATAATGGAAACAATGTCCAGTAGATGGACATAGAAGGAAACGATTTTCAGGCAGGAATATTCCAGCGCTTCCCCGCACGTGGCACGCTCTCCATCCCTCTTCGGACGACAGATTGAACGCCGGCTTCTGATGCAGTGCTGGATGAACTTTTCTCACATGCGCAACGATGATCGCGGCTTCACGCGATCGCTCCCCGCAAGGAATGCAAACACCATGGCCCTCACATCCGCCGAAATTCAGTCTGCCGCTGAGCAGCTCGACAAGGCCGAAACAACCCGCACGCAGATCAGGCAATTGTCGATCCAGTATCCGGCCATCACGATCGCAGACGCCTATGCGATCCAGGCTGCCTGGGTCGCGATGAAGGTCACTCGCGGCAATCCGATCAAGGGTCATAAGATCGGCCTCACCTCGAAAGCCATGCAAAGCGCGCTGAACATCGACGAGCCGGATTCGGGCCTGCTGCTCGCCGACATGTTTTTCCACGATGGCGGCCTCGTTCCGACGGACCGTTTCATCGCGACACGTGTCGAGGCCGAGCTCGCTTTCGTGATGAAGCACCGGCTCGCCGGCCCCGACTGCACGATTTTCGACGTCCTCAACGCCACCGACTTCGTGGTCCCGGCGCTTGAAATTCTCGATACGCGCATCGAACGCGTCGATGCCGCGACCAAAGCCACCCGCAAGATCTTCGATACCATTGCGGACAACGCCGCCAATGCCGGCATCGTTCTCGGCGGCTGCCCCATTCGTCCCACGGAAACCGACCTGCGATGGATCGGCGCCTTGTGCTATCGCAATGGACAACTCGAAGAGACTGGATTGGCTGCCGGCGTGCTGAACCATCCGGCCACTGCCGTCGCCTGGCTCGCCAACAAGATCGCGCCGAACGGCCTTGCGCTGGAAGCCGGCCAGGTGGTTCTCGCCGGCTCCTTCATCCGGCCGATCGAAGCACGCAAGGGCGATACGATCCAGGCCGATTACGGCCCCTACGGCACTGTCAGCTGCTATTTCGCCTAGCAGTGGCGATCGCCGGAATGGCGATGCGCCGAAGTCGGGAGACTTGCCTCGACCGATCGTCTGTCACACGACAATCGGCCGACGATCAGAGCGCCGGCCGCCGCCGATGCCACTCGGTCACCTGCTGAAACGCGTGACCGGCCGATAATAAACGCTCTTCCGACAGGCGCGGTCCGACCAGTTGAAAGCCTGCAGGCAAACCGTTCGGCGTAAAACCGCACGGAAGCGTCAGCGTCGGTACGCCGGCATGATTGAAGATGCTGCCGAACGTGAACATCCAGCTCTGTTCGACCTGAGGATCCGGCTTCATCTCGCTGACCTTTGGCGTCGGCCGTACCAAAACGGGGGCGAACAGGACATCGATATCCGTGAACAGATGCGCCAGTTGCCCTTTGTAGCGATCGCGTTCGATGATCGCACGGCCGATCGCAAGCGGATCCAGCCTCTCCGCACCATCGACGCGCTGAGCCAGCCAGGCGCCGTATTCGGCGCTGTTGTGCGAATAGAAATTCTCATGCGCCAGAGCCGCCTCGAGCTTGGCGAGCTGGGGGATATAGGAGCGCAGCGCCGACGGTTCGGGAAAATCGATATCGACAATCACCGCACCGATCATGCGGAACACTTCGAGTGCACCGGCCAAGAGCGCAAGCACCGCCGGATCGCCATTCCTTGACATGAAGCTGCGATCGACGCCGATACGAATGCCCTTGCTTCCCGTCGCCCGGTTCAGGCGGGCGAGATAATCCGGCACGTTGTCAGTCGCGGTAGTGACATCACGCGGGTCGGCGCCCGCGATGACGGACAGGATGGCAGCGCAATCCGCAGCACTGCGAGCCATCGGCCCGATCGTATCCAGCGATTCCCCCAGCGGAAAAACACCGAAGCGGCTGACACGCCCCCAGCTCGGCTTGAGGCCGGTAATGCCGCTGGCGGCAGATGGAAACCTGATCGAACCTCCGGTGTCCGACCCCAATGCGCCCATGCAAAGCCCGGCAGCCACCGCCGCACCACTGCCCGATGACGATACCCCCGGCCAGGCGTCATGATCCCATGGATTGCGCGCTACGGGCATCGCAGGATGATGAAACATCCCTGCCCC
>CALRZK010000573.1:0-3402 GCA_943372615.1 Bradyrhizobium ivorense
TTAATGGCACGTCGCGGCTGTTCGCATCGGGCCTGCGCAATCCCAATGGGCCGGCCTGGAATCCGCAGAGCGGCGCGCTATGGGTTGTCGTCAACGAGCGCGACGAAATCGGCAGCGATCTCGTGCCGGATTACATGACTTCGGTGAAGGATGGCGGTTTCTATGGCTGGCCTTACAGCTATTATGGTCAGCATGTGGATGTGCGCGTCACTCCGCAGAGGCCGGAGCTTGTCGCCAAGGCGATCGCGCCTGATTATGCGCTCGGCGCACACACGGCTTCGCTCGGACTTGCGTTCAATACCGGCGATCTGTTTCCCGAAAACATGAAGAACGGGGCGTTCATCGGTCAGCACGGCTCGTGGAATCGCAAGCCGCAGAGTGGCTACAAGGTGATCTTCGTGCCGTTCACCGATGGCAAGCCGTCGGGCAAGCCGCAAGATGTGCTGACGGGCTTCCTGAATGAGAAGGGTGAAGCACAGGGCCGACCGGTTGGCGTGCGGCTCGACAACAAGGGTGCGCTGTTGGTGGCTGACGACGTCGGCAATGTGATCTGGCGCGTGGCGCCATCGGGCGCGAAGGCGGCGGCGCTGTAGTCGTTCGTAGCCTGCATGGAGCGGAGCGTCATGCAGGGACCGGCGCTATAGTGAAACGCCAGTCCCGGATTGCGCTTCGCTCCATCCGGACTACGACCTCACGTCACCGGCGCAGGATTAAACAGCACCAGATCGTTGTGCAGGCCCCATTTATCCGCCCACACTTGCTTGCGGCCGCTGGCAACGTCGAGGATGAGCTGGAACAGCTCCCAGCCGGCTTCCTCGATGGTCATTTCGCCGGATGCGATGCGGCCGGCGTCGAAATCGATGAGGTCCGACCAGCGTTTTGCCAGCTCGGTCCGCGTCGACACCTTGATCACCGGCGCCTGCGCGAGGCCGTAAGGCGTGCCGCGGCCGGTGGTGAAGATCTGCATCTGCATGCCGGCTGCAAGCTGCAACGTGCCGCAGATGAAATCGCTGGCCGGTGTCGCCGCAAAGAGAAGGCCCTTCGTCGTGGCGCGCTCGCCGGGGCCGATCACGCCGGTGATGGCCGATGATCCCGATTTCACGATGGAGCCGAGCGATTTCTCGACGATATTGGCAAGGCCGCCCTTCTTGTTACCCGGCGTGGTATTGGCGCTGCGATCGGCGCCGCCGCGGGCGAGATAGGCATCATACCAGTCCATCTCGCGCACCAGCGCGCGGCCGACATCCTCATTCGCCGCGCGGCGCGTCAGCAATTCGATGGCATCACGCACTTCGGTGACCTCGGAGAACATCACGGTGGCGCCGGCGCGCACCAGCAGATCGCTGGCGAAACCGAGCGCAGGGTTCGCCGTGACGCCGGAGAATGCATCGCTGCCGCCGCATTGCAGGCCGATCACGAGTTCGGATGCAGGCACCGTTTCACGCTTGCGATTGTTCAAAATCTTCAGGCGGGCATCGGCCATGGTGGTGATCGTGTCCACCATGTCGCCGAAGCTTTGATTGCCCTCATCCTGCAGGCGCATCATGCTGGCGGGATCATTGGTCGGCAGCAGCCTTTCCGGCGCGAGCTTCTCGCAGCCGAGGCCGACCACCATCACCTCGCCGCCGAAGTTCGGATTCTTCGCGATGTTCTGTAGCGTGCGGATCGGGATGTAAGCGTCGGGCGCATTGATGGCGACGCCGCAGCCATAGCCGTGGGTGACGGCGACGACGTCATCGACATTGGGATAGCGCGGCAGCAATTCGGCCTTGATTTTCTTGATGGCGAATTCGAGCGTGCCGGCGACGCATTGCACGGAGGTGCTGATGGCGAGGATATTCTTGATCCCCACGGAGCCGTCGGGATTGCGAAAACCTTCGAATGTGTAGCCGGTCAACGGCTCCTGCGGGGCGGGGATGGCCGTTGCGATATCCAGGCGATCGAGATCCGGCGCATCGGGCATATGGATGCGCGCTTCTTCCACCCAGTCGCCGGCAGCGATATCGTCGAGCGCGTAGCCGATGATCTCGCCATAGCGGATGATGGGCTGATCCTTCGCGATCGCGACAAGTGCAAGCTTGTGACCTTGCGGAACATGCTGGCGCAGCGTGATGCCATCGGCAAGCACGGTTCCAGCCGGGAGTCCGAAATCATTCACCACGATCGCGACATTGTCGCGCGCGTTCAGCTTGATGGTACGCGGCGCATATGCGTCAGCTGCCTTCGGGGTGGCCATCGCCTCGTTCATTTCCTCAAAATCCTCATTGGCGGCGTCATCGCGTCGCTGCAACAGCAGTAGCACATCACGGCGCTGTGTTGCACAGGTTGAGATTTACCCGGTGTTATGCACGTTAGGTAACACATCCGGCTGTTCCGATGCGCGAATGAGGCGAGCTTGTGTCAGAAGCACGACGTGTATGTAAAACCCGCCACACTCGTTTGAAGCGCTGTTGCACGTCTGTGACAGACATCCCTGCGCAATCGTCTAGGTTCGCGGCAATCCAGTTTGGGATTGAGAGGATTATCTATGAAGAAGTATCTGCTTTCGACCGCAGCCGTTGCCATGGTCGCTCTGGCTGCTCCCGCGTCTGCAGCCGATCTGGCAGCTCGTCCGTACACCAAGGCGCCGGCTTACGCCGCTCCTGCTTCGCCGATCTACAACTGGACCGGTTTCTACATCGGTGGTCACATCGGTGGTGCGTTCCCGGGCGAAGACAACGTTCTCGCTGGCAGCCGTGACGGCACGTTCCTCGGCGGTGTCCAGGGCGGTTACGACATGCAGTTCGCCCCGAACTGGGTTCTCGGTCTCGAAGCCAACTACAGCTTCCTGTCGACCAACAGCAACATCGATAACCGTGGCCTCGGTTCGGTGACCGGCCGTCTCGGCTACACCTGGGGGCCGACCCTGCTGTACGCCAAGGGCGGTTACGCCTGGGCTGACACCCGCTTCTCGAACGGCTTCGGTGGCGACGGTGGTCGCGACGGTTACACCGTCGGTGGCGGTCTCGAATACCTGTTCACCCAGAACTGGTCGGGCAAGATCGAATATCAGTACTACGACTTCGGCACCGTCAACTTCATCGCTCCAGGCGGTGTCGGCAGCTTCAAGAACGACCAGCACACGATCAAGGCCGGTCTGAACTACCGCTTCAACCTCGGCAATCTGGGCGGCGGTTTCGTTCAGTAAGCTTGCGACAAGCGACGCTGGTTAACGCTGGCGTCGCGTCTCCCGACTACCGACTTGAACTCCAGAAAACCTGGCCCGCATTCTCCATGCGGGCCTTTTTTCGTTGGGCTATACTGACCGGAACTCGGCTTCCGGAAGCGACGCGTCTGTAGTACTGTGCAGCCAGCGAAGGGAATTGGTGATGGGTATTGCCGTCATGCAAGGCCGGACCGGCC
>CALRZK010000574.1:0-3397 GCA_943372615.1 Bradyrhizobium ivorense
GATGAGCCTCGCGGACGCCTATCGTTTTGCCGCCGAGGTGATGACGGAAAACATGATGGCGCGGGACGCGGAGGAAGGGATCGGCGCTTTCATCGCGAAGCGTGTGCCGGTGTGGGAGGATCGCTGATCGTAGGATGGGTTGAGCGGAGGCGCTTAGCGCCGGAGCGAAAACCCATCAGCCGAGTTGCCGCAACGACAGAATGATGGGTTTCGCTTCGCTCTACCCATCCTACGGCCCCGAGTATTTGGAAACCTGATGAACCACGATAGCTACAGCGACGCCTATATCCGCGAGATCCTCAACACCGTCAAAACCATCGCGATGATCGGCGCGTCGCCGCAGAATGTGCGGCCGAGCTATTTCGTGTTCAAATATCTGGCCGAGCGCGGCTATGACATGATCCCGATCAACCCGGGCCCGGTCGGCAAGAGTTTGCTCGGCAAGCCTTTCGTCAAATCGCTTGAAGAGATCGATCGCCCCATCGACATGATCGACATGTTTCGCAGCGCCGAGCACGCAATGCCCATTGTAGATGCGGCGCTGGCGCTATCGTCAAAGCCAAAAGTGATCTGGATGCAGCTCGGCGTCCGTAATGACGAAGCTGCGGCAAAAGCCGAAGCCGCCGGCATCAAGGTCGTCATGAACCGCTGCCCGAAGATCGAATACGGCCGGCTATCGTCGGAAATCCAGTGGATGGGCGTCAATTCGCGCACCATCAGCGCCAAGCGCGCGCCGGTCCCGACCCAGGGCATGCGGCTGTCATTGAATCGCCAGAGCCTTGGCGGCGGCAGCACCAGTGCGGCCGATCGCATCGCGCAGCTCGGCAACAAGGATGGCAAGAACGACATCGTCTGATCGCAGGATGCAGCAGTTTATTTTTGCTGCAATGACCTGCTGCAGTGCGGCTGTTGCGAACACCGGGCAAGATGTTCCCGTGCCTTGACGTGGCCATCGTGCCCGATCAGTTTGGCGCCAACCAATTCGACCTTTGAGGGGGAGTGATCATGAACGACCGTATTCCAGGCTTCGGCACCCTAGCCGTCCATGCCGGCGCGCAGCCCGATCCGACCACCGGCGCCCGCGCCACGCCGATCTATCAGACCACGTCCTTCGTCTTCAATGACGCCGACCACGCCGCCTCGCTGTTCGGCCTGCAGTCCTTCGGCAACATTTATACGCGCATCACCAATCCGACGACCGCTGTGCTGGAAGAGCGTGTTGCAGCGCTGGAAGGCGGCACCGCTGCCCTCGCCGTCGCATCCGGTCATGCGGCTCAACTCGTCGTGTTCCAGCAGCTGCTGCAGCCCGGCGACGAATTCATCGCCTCGCGCAAACTCTATGGTGGTTCGATCAACCAGTTCAGCCACGCCTTCAAAAGCTTCGGCTGGAATGTGGTGTGGGCCGATCCCGATGACATCGCCTCGTTCGAACGCGCGGTAACGCCGAAGACAAAAGCGATCTTCATCGAGTCCATCGCCAATCCCGCCGGCTCCATCACCGACATCGAAGGCGTCGCCGCGGTTGCCCGCAAGGCCGGCGTGCCGCTGATCGTCGACAACACGCTGGCCTCGCCCTACCTGATCCGCCCGATCGATCACGGCGCCGACATCGTCGTGCACTCGCTGACAAAATTTCTCGGTGGCCACGGCAATTCGCTCGGCGGCATCATCGTCGATGCCGGTACGTTCGACTGGTCGAAGGATGGCAAATATCCGGTGCTGTCGGAGCCGCGCCCGGAATATCACGGCATCAAGCTGCAGGAGACGTTTGGCAACTTCTCCTTCGCCATCGCCTGCCGCGTGCTCGGCCTGCGCGATCTCGGCCCGGCGCTGTCGCCCTTCAATGCCTTCATGATCCAGACCGGCATCGAGACGCTGCCACTGCGCATGCAGAAGCACAGTGATAATGCCAAGGCGGTCGCGGAATGGCTGGCGGCGCATCCGGCCGTCGCGGCAGTGAATTATGCCGGCCTGCCGAATGACAAGTATCACGCGCTCGCCCGCAAATACGCACCGAAGGGCGCCGGCGCAGTGTTCACCTTCAGCCTGAAAGGCGGCTATGACGCCGGTGTCAGCCTGGTGTCGAACCTGAAACTGTTCTCGCATCTCGCCAATGTCGGCGACACCCGCTCGCTGGTGATCCATCCGGCATCCACCACCCACAGCCAGCTCGACGACGACGCCAAGACACGTTCGGGCGCCGGCCCGGATGTGGTGCGCCTGTCGGTGGGTATCGAGGACAAGGAAGATCTGATTGCGGATCTCGAACAGGCACTGGGTGCGTAATTCCTTCTCCCCGCTTGCGGGGAGAAGGTGGCCGCGCGCGGCGCGGTCGGATGAGGGGAGTTTCAGCAGGCTCGGAGCATGTGGAGAGCCCCCTCACCCGCCCGACTACGCTGCGCTTCGTCGGACGACCTCTCCCCGCAAGCGGGGCGAGGTTAAAGCCGGCGCCTCCCGCTCCTTCATCCGCTCCACCTGCAAAATCGCCAGTGTCAGCACGATAATCGCGACGCCCTGATGCATCAGCGCGAGATCGATCGGCACCTGCTGCAGCAAAGTCATGATGCCGAGCATCGCCTGCACGGCAATCGCGGCCACCATCCACAGCGCGCCATTCACCACCGACCGCTCGGCCTTTGCCAGCAACGCATCCAGCGCGTGCCATATGGCGACGGCGAACAGCAGATACGCCGTCATGCGATGCTGGAACTGCACCGTCAGCGCATTGTCGAACATGTTGCGCCACCATGGGTCTTCGAAGAACAGCCGTGACGCCGACGGGATGAACGCGCCGTCGATATCCGGCCAGGTATTGAACACGCGCCCCGCGCGCAGGCCCGCAACCAGCGCGCCGAAATAGATCTGCAGAAAGGTGAGCCCGAGCAGAACCCAGCTTGTGACGCGCAATCGCGACGATGCGAGCGCCGTCACACCGGCACTCATCCGTCGCAGCACCCACACGATGGCAGCAAAAATGATCAGCGCGAGCATTAGATGCACGGCCAGACGATATTGCGACACCTCGACGCGATGGGTGAGACCCGAGGCCACCATCCACCAGCCGACAAAGCCCTGCAGGCCGCCCAGCGCAAAGATCACCCAGAGCGGCTTCTTGAACTCGGACGGCACCTTGCGGCGCCAGAGGAAGAACAGGAATGGCAGCAGGAACACCATGCCGATGGTGCGGCCGAGCAACCGATGGCTCCACTCCCACCAGAAGATGTTCTTGAATTCGGCGAGGCTCATGCCGTGATTGAGCTCGCGATATTGCGGGATCTTTTTGTAGGCCTCGAAGGCCTCGTGCCAATGCGCCTCGGTGAGCGGCGGCAGCGTGCCCGTCACTGGCTTCCATTCGACGATAGACAGCCCTGACTCGGTCAGCCGCGTGGCGCCGCCG
>CALRZK010000575.1:0-3390 GCA_943372615.1 Bradyrhizobium ivorense
GGTTACCGTGCCGCTGCCCGATGCGCCTGGCCTCTCCGAGCCGAAAGATCACAGCAGCGCCTTCGTATCGGGCATGAGCATCCGTGCCGTGCATGGCGGCTTCCTCAAGCTCGGGCCGGGCGCGATCTGGTATCGTGCCAATCGGGCGATCGTCGAAGGGCAACCGATCTCGCAGGCGATGCGCGCGGTGATCGCGTCGGATTTCAGCAATGGCTCCTCGTCGGTGCTCAGCTTCAAGGACTGGATGTTCATGAATGCCGATCTCAGCGTGTCGCTTGCGCGGCAACCGGTCGGCGACTGGATTTTGCTGGATTCCGAAAGCTGGATCGGCCCGGATGGCGCGGGCCTCGCAGCGTCCAAGCTCGCCGACAAAAATGGCTATTTCGGTAGGGCGGTACAGACGCTGGTGATCGAACGTCGTTAGGGTGACGTCACCGACTTGCGTGGTACAGTCGCGCAATTGGAACCGGGCTGATCCAGCCGGGTTGGTGTTCGTTGCGCTGACGTATGGGTAGTTATGATGGTTGATAGGGCGAAAACCGGCATCTGGGGATTGGACGATATCCTCTCCGGCGGGCTTTCCAAGGGACACATATTCCTGCTGGAAGGTGCTCCGGGTACCGGCAAGACAACCGTTGCATTGCAGTTTTTGCTCGAAGGCGCCCGGAACGGCGAACGCGGACTTTATATCACGCTGTCCGAGACCGAGGAGGAATTGCGCGATGGCGCGGCCTCTCACGGCTGGGACATCGACGGCAAGATCGATGTGTTCGAATTGCTGCCGCCAGAAAGCCTGCTCGACGACGAGCAGCAGCAGAGTCTTCTTTATTCGTCCGATCTCGAACTTGGCGAAACGACCCGTCAGATTTTCGACGCTGTAGAGCGCCTGAAGCCCTCGCGGTTGGTGCTCGACAGTCTGTCGGAAATCCGACTCTTGGCGCAGAGTTCGTTGCGCTATCGCCGTCAAATCCTGGCCATCAAACATTATTTCGCGCGTTATGCGACGACGGTGATGTTACTCGACGACCTCACCGCTGAAGTTGCTGACAAGACGGTGCACAGCGTCGCCCATGGTGTGTTCAGGCTGGAGGAACTCGCGCCTGATTACGGCGCTGAGCGTCGCCGGGTGCGCGTTATCAAATATCGCGGTTCGAAGTTTCGCGGCGGCTATCACGACGCCACGATCACCCGTGGTGGCCTGAATGTCTTCCCGCGTCTCGTTGCGTCCGAACATCGGACAGGGATGAAGCGCGAGACGCGATCGACAGGAAATGCCGAACTCGACGCGCTGCTCGGCGGTGGTATCGAAACCGGATCGAGCACCCTGGTGCTTGGCCCTGCCGGTACGGGCAAGTCGCTGTTGACCATCGTCAATATGCTCGCCGCGATTGAGCGCGGGGAGAAGGCGGCTTTCTTTGCCTTCGACGAAGAACTCGGCTTGCTCTTCAATCGCATGTTGAAGATGGGCATCGATCTCGAAGCGCTTCAGAACAGTGGAAAGCTCGTCATCGAACAAGTTGATGCGGCCGAATTGTCACCGGGCGAATTTGCGCATCGTGTGCGCAGGCAGGTCGATGAGAAAGACATCAAGACCGTCGTGATCGACAGTCTCAACGGTTATCAGGCGGCCATGCCGCAGGAGAACTCGCTGGTCCTGCATATCCATGAACTATTGCAGTATCTGAACCGGCGAGGCGCATCGACCTTCGTCACCGTCGCACAACACGGTCTGGTCGGCGACATGAAGGCGCCGGTCGATGTCACTTATCTGGCCGATACCGTCATTCTGTTGCGCTATTTCGAGGCGTTCGGCGCTGTTCATCGCGCCATTTCCATCATCAAGAAGCGCACCGGTTCGCATGAATCGACCATCCGCGAATATCGCATCGATGATCGTGGACTGACGATCGGGCAGCCGCTGAAATCGTTCCAGGGCGTGCTTCGCGGCGTGCCGTCTTATTCTGGCAACGCGCTTCTGATGGAAGAAGACAAGTCGTGAAGCCCGGCCGTTCATCGGAACGAGCGGTCATTCTGGCGCCAAACGGAAGAGACGCTGCCGTAGCCTCGGCGTTGATACGCGAGGCTGGCTATTTCGCGACGGTCTGTTCGGACTTTTCCGAACTCGTCAGCGAAGTGGAATCGGGCGCTGGCATTGCCGTGATTGCCGACGAAGCGGTCAAAGGCGTCAATCTCCGTGATCTCGATCGCTGGCTGCATAATCAGCCCGTTTGGTCGGATTTTCCCATCGTTCTGCTGACGCGGCAGGGCGGCGGGCCTGAGCGCAATCCTGATGCTGCGCGGCTGCGCCAGGTATTTGGCAATGTCACGTTTCTCGAACGGCCGTTTCATCCGACGACACTAATCAGCCTGGTCGGTTCGGCCGTGCGTGCGCGCCGTCGTCAGTATCAGACGCGCGCCATTCTCGAAGATCTGAGCGACAGCCAGGCGTTGCTTCAAACGGCGCTCGATGCCGGACGGCTGGGAACGCTTGAGCTGCATCTGCCGGAACTGCAGCTCGAAGTATCGGAGACGACGAAGGCCTGTTTCGGTCGCCGCCCTGACGAGGCGTTCTCTTTCACCATGCTGCAGGCGTCCATCCATCCTGATGACCGCGAGCAACGCCAGCAGGCGCTTGACGCAACGCTGACTGCCGGTGCCGACTACAATGTGGAATATCGCTGCATCTGGCCCGATGAAACCGTGCATTGGGTCGAGACCCGCGCGCGTATCGTGCGAGGTCCGGATGGCCAACCGAAGACACTTGTCGGTGTGTCTGTGGACATCACCACCCGCAAGACCGCCGATATCGAGCGTGACAAGCTGTTCAACCAGCTGACCTTCGAGCGTGCTGCACTGGCCGAACTGACGTCGACGCTCGAGCATCGGGTCGAGGAGCGGACTGCTGACCTGCGGAAAGAATCCGCCGCTCGCGAGCGAGCGCAGGAACAATTGCGTCAAGCGCAGAAGATGGAAACCATCGGCCAGCTCACCGGCGGCGTGGCACATGACTTCAACAATCTTCTGATGGCCGTGATGGGCAATCTCGAATTGCTGCGCAAGCGCATGCCCGATGATCCGCGTTTGAAGCGCCTGGTCGATGGCGCCATGCAGGGCGCCGAGCGCGGTGCATCGCTGACGCAGCGTCTGCTGGCTTTTGCGCGGCAGCAGGACCTGCGCGCAGAAGCAGTCGATCTCGGCACGCTGGTGACTGGCATGAGCGATCTGCTCGACCGTTCGCTCGGGCCGCGCATCGCACTCAGCTTCGATATTCCCGAAGGCCTGCCGCCGGCGCGGATCGATGCCAATCAGCTCGAACTTGCGATCCTCAATCTCGTCATCAATGCGCGCGACGCGATGGAAGATGGCGGTGCCATTGCCATCAAACTATCC
>CALRZK010000576.1:0-3386 GCA_943372615.1 Bradyrhizobium ivorense
GCACAGCGGCGGCGAGATCGTCGGCAATGTGTCCGTCACCAATGAAGCAACGAATCCGAATCTGTTCGCGCTGGGCGGTGATCTCGGCGGCAGTTTCGATCTTTCGGCGCTCGGCCTGAAATATCGCGGCTTTTCCGTCTTCGAGAAGAACGGCGGCGGGATCTGGAGCCTTATGGGAACGCCGTCATCCTTCACGGGCGAGCTGCGCGCCAATGGTGGGACGCTGGTCGTCGCGAATGGCGCGCGCCTGACAAGCGGCGATGGCTATGTCGGTTACGACAGTGGTGCGAATGCGCATGTCACGGTCTCGGGGGCATCCACATCGTGGCTCAATACCAGCCTGTTCGTCGGCTATCGCGGCAATGGCTGGCTGTCGGTTTCCGACGGAGGCCATGTGTCGGCCGTCACAGCCGCGATCGGCAATGACGCCACCTATATGGCCAGCGGTCATGCTGTCATTGACGGGGCGGGCTCGACGCTGGGCGCCGACAAGCTGCTGATCGGCGCCAAGTCAGTCGGAGCACTGACGGTCACGAATGGCGGCAAAGTGAGTGGGCGGGACATTCAGGTCGGCGCCTCCGGTGTCAGCGGCGAACTGAATATCGGTGCTGAAGCCGGTGCGGCGGCGCTGCAGCCCGGCATCGTGGTTGGCGATGTCACGCTGGCGCAAAGCGGCACGCTCAGTTTCAACCATACGAGCAGCGACTATCGCTTTGACAATGTGATCGATGGCAATGGCGCGATCAACGTGCTGGGCGGCACCACGGTGCTGTCAGGCCGTAGCACTGGCTTCACGGGAACGACGGAGATTCTCGACGCCACCTTGCGCGCGACGGGGCAACTCGGCGGCACCGTCACGGTGGATCTGGGCGGCCGTCTGAGCGGCAACGGCACGGTCGGTGCCACGAGGGTACAGAGCGGCGGCACGCTGGCGCCCGATGGCACAGGTCGCCTGACCATCAACGGCAATCTGGCATTCGATCAGGGCAGCGCCTTCGACTTTCAACTCGGCCATTCATCGCTCGGCGGCTCCACCACATCGGCGACGGTGGCGGTCAATGGCAATCTCGCTTTGGCCGGAGCGACGCTGAATATCAGCGCCTCCAGCGAGCCGGCCATCGGCTACTATCGCATGATGACCTATACGGGTGCGGGTCCGGCGCCCGGAAGCACCATGACCATCGGGACGACGCCGCCTGATCCCGGTCCGTTCAACGTGACCTACGCGGTCGATACCGATCTCGCGCACAAGGTCGATCTCGTCGTCATCCCGAACGGCATCAACGTCCTGCAGACCTGGGTCGATGGTGCCGGGCCATGGACGGGCACCAGCAGCAGCTGGATTGATACGTTCGGTGGCCTCGTTCCTGCACCGTGGGGCAGTAAATATGGTGTGTTCCGCGGCGCTGGCGAACTCGTCACGATCGAAGGCACGCAGTCATTCGCCGGCCTGCAATTTGCTGGCGGCACCTACAATCTTGTTGTGGGCGCCGGCGGCGAATTACGACCGACCGCATTCGGCGGCGGCAACGGCATCGGCGAACTTCGTGTCCTTGCAGATGAAAGCGCGACGATCTCCGCACCGATCGTCGGCACCGGCGGTATCAACAAGACTGGCGGCGGCACGCTGGTGCTGGGTGGCGCCAACACCTATAGCGGCGGCACCACGATCAGCGGCGGCACGCTGCAAGTATCGACAGCGGGCAATCTCGGCAGCGGTGTGCTCGCTTTCGACAACGGCACGCTTCATGTCACCGGTCTGGTCGACTGGCATCACGATGTGTCGCTGCTCGGGATCGGCAAGGTCGATATCGATGCCAGCCAGACGCTGATTTTCGCCAACCCGGTCTCCGGTGCCGGCAGTCTGGTCAAGGCCGGTGCCGGTACATTGCAGCTGAACAATCCCAATAGCTGGACCGGCGGCACGCTGATCGAAGCCGGCACCGTCCAACTCGGTATCGCCGGCGCATTGCCCGATCATAGCGAGGTCATCATTACTGGCGGCAGGCTCGATCTCAACGCGTACAACGCGACAGTGCGGTCCCTGATCGGAATTGGCGGTGAGGTCGCGCTGAGCGGCGGCATGCTCACGCTGGACCAGGCGAGCGACACGCTCATTGCCAGCACGATCACGGGCATTGGCGGCCGCCTGGTGAAGACCGGCGACGGCACGCTGCTGTTGTCAGGCGCGAACACCTATACGGGCGGCACGACGATTGCGGGCGGCACCATCGCCATTTCCGCGGATGCCAATCTCGGCCAGGCAACTGGCAGCGTCACGCTTGCGGGCGGCAGGCTCTCTACGTTCGGCGACATCAGCTCGTCTCGCGCGATCCAGCTCACCGGCAATGGCACGATCGATACGTTGTATGGCACCTCATTCTCGACCACCGGCAACGTTCTTGGGCCCGGCGCGCTCACCAAGGACGGCGCCGGCACGCTGGTGCTCGCGGGCTCGTCTAGTCCCGGCGGCGGCACGGTGATCAATGCCGGCACGCTGCAGGTCGGCAATGGCGGCTTGACCGGTACGCTGTCGGGCAATGTGAGCAACAACGGCGTGCTGGCGTTCAATCGTGCGGATCTCCTCTACTATATCGACGTCATCTCGGGCTCCGGCTCGCTGATGCAGATGGGCGGCGGTACGACCGTCCTCAACAATGCGAACACCTATAGCGGCGGCACGGTGATCAATGCCGGCACATTGCAGATCGGCGATGGTGGCTCCATTCGCGGCGATGTCGTCAATAACGGCACGCTGCAGATAGCGCATACCGACGTGTATACATTCGCTGGTACGATCTCGGGGACAGGCAGCTTCCGCAATGTCGGCACCGGCACCACGATCCTGACCGGCGACCACAGCTATAGCGGCGGCACGGTGATCACGCAGGGGACGTTGCAGATCGGCGATGGTGGCCTCAGCGGCTCCATCATCGGTGATGTCGTCAATAACGGGGGCGTCGTCACCAAACGCGAGGGCCTGCTGACACTGGCCGGCGCGATCTCTGGCATCGGTTCGTTCACGCAGGCCGGTATCGGTCTCACGCGGCTGGACGGTCTCAACACCTATACGGGCGCGACGGATGTCAAGGCCGGCACGCTCAGCGTGAATGGCTCCATCGCATCGTCGTCGCTTGTGAATGTCGAGCGCGGCGCGACGCTTGGCGGCAATGGCGTGGTTAGCACCACGCAGATCGCTAATGGCGGCGTGCTGTCGCCGGGCAATTCGGTCGGAATGCTCACCGTCCAGGGCAATCTCACCTTCGCATCGGCGGCGAGCTATATGGTCGAGGTGTCGGGCGCGACGGCGGATCGGACCAATGTCACGGGCACGGCGACCCCGGGCCATGCGGCTGTCCGCGTCAGCTTCGATCCCGCGGCCTTTG
>CALRZK010000577.1:0-3381 GCA_943372615.1 Bradyrhizobium ivorense
GCGCAGAAAATTCGCAAGGCGAAAACCGATCCGGAGCCGTTGCCGTCCGAAGAAAAGGGCCTCGAACCGCGGCCGGAAGCGGACAATCTCGTCGGCATCTATGCGGCGCTGTCGGGCCGTTCAAAGGCCGATATTCTCGGCGAATTCGGCGGCGCGCAGTTCTCCGGCTTCAAGTCGAATCTCGTCGATCTCGCGGTCGAAAAGCTGTCGCCGGTTGCGAATGAGATGAAGCGGCTGTCGGCGGATCACACTTATGTCGATGCAGTGCTCGCCGATGGCAGCGACCGCGCACGCGCCATTGCCGATCAGACCATGACATCCGTCAAGGATATCATGGGGTTTGTACGCAAACGGTAATCGCGACCAAATCCACCTCTCTTCCATGTCTTCGCCACAATCAGCGCGACGCAGGCTCACATCTGCGTCGCGCTTGTCGAACGCGCCTGCGCCGTGGCAGCATGATGATATGAGCCAAGCATCGGGACATGCATGAGCACTCAACGTCGAAGTTATGAAAGCGGCCACAAGCCGAAATGCCTCGTTGTCGTCGATGACAGCGAGGAATGGGATCGCGCAGTGTATTACGCCAGCCGCTGGGCCGTGCGTGTCGGCGGCGGCGTGGTGATGCTGCGCGTGATCGAGACCGAGGATCGCAACCAGCAATGGCTCGGCGTCGCCGAAGTGATGCGCGCCGAAGCCGAGGAAGGCGCCAATGCCGCGCTCGACCGCGCCTCTGGCCGCGCCAATGGTCTCGCCGCGATCACGCCGGAACGAGTGATCCGCGAAGGCGAGCCGACCGAACAGATCCTCGATGTGATCGACAAGGATGTCGACATCTCGATGCTTGTGCTGGCGGCGTCCGCCGGTGCCGAAGGGCCGGGGCCGATCGTGACCATGATCTCAAAGATGGTGGGGACCTTTCCGGTGCCGGTGGTGGTGGTGCCGGGCAGCCTGACGGATGTGGATATCGACGGGCTGTCGTGAATTCCTTCTCCCCGCATCTTGCGCGGGGAGAAGGTGTCGTCGCGAAGCGGCGACGGATGAGGGGCGGGGCACGCGGCCTACCCCCGTAAAACCATCGCCAATCGCACGAGTCCGATCCGGGAGACCGGCGTTCCCGGACTCTGATGTGCCATGCCCCTCACCCGCCGCGAAGACGCGGCGACCTCTCCCCGCAATTGCGAGGAGAGGTAAAAGCACCTTGATTCGTGCCTTTTTCATCGCCATCTGCTAGGGACAACCCCACGCGCCGGCCTTGAACCGGCGACGCAGGAGCAACCGATGTTCATCCAGACCGAAGCCACCCCCAATCCCGCCACGCTGAAATTCATCCCCGGCCGGGATGTGCTGACCAGCGGCACCATGGAATTCACCACCGCAGACGCCGCCGAACGCTCGCCGCTGGCGCAAAAGCTGTTCGCCGTGAAGGGCGTCACCGGCGTGTTCTACGGCGCCGATTTCGTCACCGTCACCAAGGACGACAGCGACTGGCAGCACCTCAAGCCGGCCATCCTCGGCGCCATCATGGAACACTACATGTCCGGCGCGCCGTTGCTCACCGATGGCAGTGCGCCGGCAGGCGACATCGATGACGAGGACGAATTCTTCGACGAGAGCGATGCCGAGACTGTGGATACGATCAAGGACCTGATCGAGACCCGCGTCCGTCCCGCCGTTGCCAATGACGGCGGCGACATCACCTTCCGCGGCTTCAAGGACGGGATCGTCTATCTCGCCATGAAGGGTGCGTGCTCGGGCTGCCCGTCATCGACGGCGACACTGCAGCACGGCATCCAGAATCTGCTGAAGCACTTTGTGCCGGAAGTGCAGGAAGTGCGGCCGATGTAGTTTCCTTCTCCCCGCTCCCGTGCGAAGCAAAGCTTCGCTAGGCGGGCAGAAGGTGGCCACGCGACGCGTGGCCGAATGAGGGGCCGGGCACGGCCTCTCGATATGCGACATATTATCGGGTCGTGAGGATTCCGATTCGAGAGAGCGGTTTATGCAGCAGCTTGCGTGCCATACTCCTCACCCGCCGCGAAGACGCGGCGACCTTTCCCCGTAAAGAACGGGGAGAGGTTAGAAAGAACAATTACCGCCCAATACTCGCCGCTTCTTCCGCGGCGCGCTGCATGCTCGATGACATCTCGTTCGTCACCACGCTCTGCTCTTCCACCGCAGCCGCCGTCGCGGTCACATATTCGCTGACGTTTTGAATCTCGCTCTTGATCGCATTCAGCGCTTCGACGACATCGCCTGAAATGCCGTTGAGGCTGCCGATCTCGCTGGAGATGCGATCGGTCGCCTGCTTGGCCTGGGTGGCGAGATTCTTCACCTCCGACGCCACCACCGCAAAGCCGCGACCGGCCTCGCCGGCACGCGCCGATTCGATCGTCGCATTCAGCGCCAGCAGGTTGATCTGCCCGGTGATATTGCCGATCAGCTCGACGATTCCACTCATGGCCTGTGCTGCCGCCGCAAGGCGCTGCGCCTGACCATCAGCCAGTTCGACCTTGCCGACCGCCGTCATCGCCGTCTCGCGCGATTTGGTCATCGCCTCGGAAATCTCGCGCACCGATGCGTTCAGCTCTTCTGCACCGGCAGCGACAGATTCCATCATGTCGCGCACGCGCTCGCTCTTCATCCGCGCGATCACCTGCGCCGTGACGTCGGACGCATATTTCACGACCTTGTAGGGCTGGCCATTGAGATCGAAGATCGGATTGTAGGACGCCTGAATCCAGACCTGCTTTCCGTTCTTGCCAATGCGCTGATATTCCGCAGTCTGATAGTCACCGCGACGCAGGCTGGCCCAGAAAGCCTGATAGGCATCGGTACCTCGCTCGCTGTGCGGCACGAACATGCTGTGATGCTTGCCCTGAATCTCCGACAGCGCATAGTCCATCACCGACAGGAAATTGCTGTTGGCGTTGAGCACGATGCCATCGAGAGTGAATTCGATCACTGCCTGCGACTTGCCGATCGCCTCGATCTGCCCGGAGAAATTCGCCGCACGCAGCTTCTGCTCGGTGACATCAGAAGCGAATTTGATGATCTTGATCGGCACGCCATGGTCGTCGAGAATCGGATTGTAGGTCGCCAGTATCCAGACTTCCTTGCCGCCCTTGCCAAGCCGCTTGTATTCGGCAGCCTGATATTCACCGCGATTGAGGCTCGCCCAGAACTCCCGATAGGCTGCACTGTCGCGGTCCACCGGCATCACGAACATGCTGTGATGCTTGCCGCGGACCTCATTCAGCGAATAGCCCATCGCGTCGAGGAAGATCTGATTGGCCGATAGAATCGTACCATCGAGATTGAATTCGATCATCGCCTGCGAACGTTCGATCGCCGCCGCCTGGGCAAGCGCGTTACGCACAGCCG
>CALRZK010000578.1:0-3378 GCA_943372615.1 Bradyrhizobium ivorense
TGCCGTCATGGCGCTTTCGTCACCATCGACACGACCGGCCACAATCTCCACCATTTCACCGCGACCGGTCGCCAGATGCGCAGGCAAGCGAAACTGGCGCAGCAGCACGATCTCGCCTCGCCCGAGATCGATCGGCAGAACGGCCGCGACGCGACCGCCGCGCAACACATCGCGCTGCTGACGCAACGTCTCGTCATCCTCGCGAATGATCGCGACGTCGTATCGCTCGTAAGGCAGATAGCCCTTCGCGATGGTCACCGGCGGCGAGACCGCGACATCCATGACGCGGTCCGCAATCTCGTTTCTGTCGTCACCAGCCATGCTCTATTGCGCCGCCGCGTCGCCCGGCACGGCTTCAATGCGGAAGGCGGCTGCGAACAATGCACGGGTGTAGTCGGATTTCGGATTTTTGAAGAGCTCCGCTGCCGGCCCCTCTTCCACCACCTTGCCGTGACGCATCACGATCAGATGGCTGGCCAGCGAGGCGACCACGCGGAGATCATGCGAGATGAACATGTAAGTGAGATCGCGCTTCCGCTGCAGCTCGCGGAGCAGATCGACCATCTGCGCCTGGAACAGCATGTCGAGCGCGCTGGTCGGCTCATCCAGCACGACGAAGCTCGGCTCCAGCACCACGGCCCGCGCGATCGAGATACGCTGGCGTTGGCCGCCGGAGAACTCATGCGGATAGCGGAAACGCGTGGCCGGATCGAGACCGACATCCTGCAGTGCCTTCACGACGCGCGCCTCGCGCGCGTCTTCCGACAACGCGCGCTGATGCACGCTGAGACCCTCGGCGATGATATCGCCAACGGACATGCGGGGGCTGAGCGCGCCGAAGGGATCCTGAAACACAATCTGCATGTCGCGCCGGAACGGGCGCATCTGCTTGAATTGCAGGCCCTGGATATCCTTGCCCATGAAAACGATCGGCCCTTGCGACGAAATCAGGCGCAACAGCGCAAGCCCAAGAGTCGTCTTTCCCGAGCCGGATTCGCCGACCACACCGAGCGTCTCACCCTGGCGGATTTTGACGCTGACGCCATCGACGGCCTTCACATGTCCGATGGTCTTGCGGAGCAAGCCGCGCTTGATCGGAAACCAGACCTTGAGATCGTCGGTGGACATCACGATTGGCGCATCCGGTTGCGGCGGCGCGGGATCGGGCTTCGGCTCGGCAGCCAGCAAAGCCTTGGTGTAGGCATGTTGCGGCGAGGTAAAAACCTGTTCGACAGGCCCCTGCTCGACGATCTCGCCATTCTTCATCACGCACACCCGCTCGGCGATGCGGCGGACAATGCCGAGATCATGGGTGATAAACAGCAGGCTCATGCCGAGCCGCTGGCGAATATCCGCAAGCAGCGCAAGGATCTGCGCCTGCACGGTGACGTCGAGCGCCGTGGTCGGCTCGTCGGCGATCAGCAGATCCGGCTCATTGGCAAGCGCCATTGCGATCATCACGCGCTGACGCTGGCCGCCCGAAAGCTGATGCGGATAGCTGCCGAGCCGCGTGTCGGGATCGGGAATGCCGACCTGCGTCAACAGCTCGATCACCCGCGCGCGCGCGTTGTCACCGCGCAGGCCGTTATGGATCTGCAGTATCTCGCCAATCTGCGCACCAATGGTGTGCAGCGGATTGAGCGAGGTCATCGGCTCCTGGAAGATGATGGAGATGTCATTGCCGCGGATTGCGCGGATGTCATTCTCCGACATGCCAAGCAGGTCGTGCCCCTTGAAGCGGATGCCGCCCGACGGATGCGACGCCATCGGATAAGGCAACAGCTTCAGGATCGACAGCGCGCTGACGGATTTACCCGAGCCGGATTCGCCGACCAGCGCAACGCATTCGCCACGCTTGATGTCGAACGACACCTTGTTCACGGCGACCGACGTATTGCCGCCCTGATGGAAGGCGACCGAGAGATCACGGACATCGAGCAGAGGCTGATTGATGGCGTCCATTTCGCAGCCCTACCTGAACGTCTTGCGCGGATCGAAAGCGTCGCGCACCGCTTCGCCGATGAAGATCAATAGCGACAGCATGATCGCCACTGCGAAAAAGCCGGTGAATCCCAACCATGGCGCCTGCACATTGGCCTTACCTTGCGACAGCAATTCGCCGAGCGACGGCGAGCCAGGCGGCAGACCGAACCCCAGGAAATCCAGCGCCGTCAAAGTCATCACCGAGGATGAGACGATGAACGGCAGAAAGGTCATGGTCGCGACCATGGCATTGGGCAGCAGATGTCGAACCATGATGCTGCGATTGGAGACGCCAAGCGCGCGCGCTGCGGTGACATATTCAAAGTTTCGGCCACGCAGAAATTCGGCGCGCACCAGTCCCACCAGCGAGACCCATGAGAACAACAGCAGGATGCCGAGCAGCACGAAGAAACCGGGCACCAGCACCGCCGACAGAATCAGCAACAAGTACAGCGACGGAATCGAACTCCAGATCTCGATGAAGCGTTGGAAGGCGAGATCGACCCAGCCGCCGAAATAGCCCTGCACACCGCCCGCGGCGATGCCGATGATCGAGGACAAGATCGTCAGCGTGAGACCGAACAGAACGGAGATGCGGAAGCCATATATCAGGCGCGCCACAACATCGCGGCCCTGATCGTCGGTGCCGAGCCAGTTATATTCGAGATCGCTGCAGCCCTTCAGCCCCTTCTTCTCCACCACCGGCTTGCACTGCTCTTCGGTGAGCATCCAGGTCGGCTTCGAGGGCGCCGGCGTCGGCAGATCAAGATTGTGCGTGGCATAGGAATAGCGGATCGGCGGCCAATAGATGCTGCCGCCCTTTTCCGCGATCAGCTTCTGCAGGAACGGATCGCGATAGTCGGCGGCGGTTTCAAAGTCACCCCCGAAGGTTGTTTCCGAATAGGTGACGACTGAAGGAAAATACAGCTTGCCGTCGAACTTGATGAGGAACGGACGATCATTGGCAATCACCTCCGCAAACAGCGAGATCAGGAACAAGGCCGAGAAGATCCAGAGCGACCAGTAGCCGCGCCGGTTGGCTTTGAAATTCTGCCAGCGGCGCTTGTTGAGCGGCGACAGGCCGAGGGGACGGCGCGATGGCGGCACGGCTTCGCCGAGCGGCGTCTGCGTGGTGGATTCGACGGGCATGGGTGCTGTGACGCTCATCAGACTTCCCGCGCCTCGAAATCGATTCTTGGATCGACCCACATATAGGCCAGATCGGAGACCAGGCCGACAATCAATCCCATCAGCGAGAAGATGAACAGCGTGCCGAACACCACGGGATAATCACGATTGAGCACGCTTTCGAAGCCGAGCAGGCCGAGCCCATCGAGCGAGAAGATTGTCTCGATCAGCAGCGCGCCCGAGAAGAACGCGCCGATAAAGGCACCG
>CALRZK010000579.1:0-3347 GCA_943372615.1 Bradyrhizobium ivorense
AGGCTCGCTGCGGCGCGGCTGACACCGATATTGACAAGCTCGGTCAGCGCGTCGAGCTGCATCTCCGAAAGCAGGTTCGGGGGTGTCGTGGTCATGATTTGGGCTGCCCCAGACGGGCTGTAGCGTCGGTTAGAAACGTTTCCAGCGCCTGTGCCGTCAATGGCTTCGGCAGGAACACGGCGCCGATGGCATGTGCCTGCGCGACAATCTCGTCCTGATGATTGGCAGACACAACGGCGAGGGGCGTTCCAGGCCGCAATGCGAGCAATTCTTCGGCAAGTTGCAGGCCGTCGCGTCCGGGCATGTTGAAATCCAGCAGCGCGATGTCGAAAGCGGTTTCCTTAGCGAGAGCTACGGCTTCGTCCGCATTCGCGGCTTCGACACGTCCCCAGTCGGGGTGCAGCGAGGCAAGAGCCTTGGCAGCCGACATGCGGGCCAGTTTGCTGTCATCGACAATCAGCAACGTGTAGGGCATCGATACTCCGTAAGGTCCATCGGTACAGACCCAATTCGCCAATGTTTTTGCATCTTTAGGAGTGTCAGGGAAGATCAAACTCGCTGCGGCGGGCCAAGGCCGGGGCCACGAAAACGCGGATGAACGTACCGGCCGGCGTGCCCAGCATGGCGCGGCGGGCGGCCATCAGAACCTGCACCACGGCGCTGTGCGCTGTCTCGCATCCACGCCAGTCGATGGCGGCATCGGAATGGGCCAACAGGTGTTGAAGCAGGATTTCTGCGTCTTCAGCCGGGCAAATTCCTGTGAGATCGATGCGATCGGAGGCGTTCATGGTGACGGTCAATTGAAGAACTCCCGAACATCAAGCACCACGAGCACCTGGCCATCACCGAGTAAAGTGGTGCCTGCGACGCCGGGCATCTGGCCGAGCAAGCCTTCCATCGGTTTGAGCATCACGTCGGTCCGTTGACCCAGCCTATCCACTTCGAGCGCGCCGATCTGTCCGTCAGCCGACACAACGGCGATCCTGGCATGCGGTTTCGCATAAGTGTCATCGACCAAGCCCAGCATCTCGGCGAGGCTGATCAATGGCACCGTCCGATCGCGGAGGACGAAAGCGCGGGCCGCCCCGATCGATGAGATTTGATCGCGGGCGACGATGGTGGTCTCGATGATGTTGTCGAGCAGCAGTCCGAAACTCTGCCCGGCAACCTCCACGGTCATGATGCGCGTCAGCATCAGGCTAAAGGGCAGGGTTAGTCTCACGGTGGTGCCGAGCCCCGGCCTGCTCTCCAGCATCACTTGGCCACCGAGCTGCCCCACCGCGCTGCGCACGGCATCCATGCCGACACCGCGGCCGGACAAGCCGGTTACGGCGGCAGCGGTCGAAAAGCCCGGTGCGAAAACCAGGTCGATCGCCTCACTGTCGGACATGGCCTCCAGCGCTGCAGCGGAGGCGACACCGCGACTCTGCGCCACGCTGCGAATACGTGCCGCATCGATGCCGCGGCCGTCGTCGATGACCTCTATCACCACGCTGTCGGCATCGCGGCTGGCGCGGAGGGTAATGGTCCCCATTGCCGATTTCCCGGCGGTGGCCCGCTGATCGCCGTCCTCGATGCCGTGATCGACCGCGTTGCGCAGCACATGGAGCAGAGGCTCGAACAGCGCATCGACGATGGTGGCATCGGCCTCGGTGGCATCGCCGTCGGTGAGCAGGCGCACGGTCTTGCCAACGCTGGCGGCGGTCTCGCGGACCAATTTCGGAAAACGCCGAAACACCGTGCGCAACGGCAGAACCCGGATTCGCAACACGGCGCCCTGCAGCTCTGCCGTCAGGCGATCGAATTGCGCATGCAACTGCCGCAGCGTGTCGGCGACGTCGCTTGTGTTGGCGCCGCTGCGGAGAACGCCTGCGGCGTGACCCAGCGCGTTCTTGGTGACGATCAGTTCACCGGACAATTTTACAAGCGCGTCGATACGCTCCATCTCGACCCGGAGCGCGCGCGGGACGATCGGTTGCGCGGCGGCGGCCGGGATCTGCATGACGGCGGGGGAGCCATCCAGGATGTGCCGAATGGCCGTTACCAGCGCATCCGCAGACTGGCTCGCAACGGCATCGTCGGCGGCAGTCTCGATCTCGGCGGCCTTTTCGGGGGCGCCATCGTGAAGGAGCGCATTGGCAGCGCTGCGTCCGGCGGAGGCGAGGCGTCCCGTGAGACCGTCTGAGGATGTCTCCTGCAGCAGCAGCAATTGCGCTTCCAGCAGCGTGCGCATCAGCGACGGACGTTCCTGGACGGTTGCTTCCGGCACCAGTCCGCGCAGTTCGACCTGATCGCCCAAATCCGCCAGGACGTGCTCGACCTCGTCTTGGGTCAGACGCGTCAGCGCGCGGATATCGAGCGAGCAAGTAAATGGATTCATCACCTCAAGCACAGCAGGGGCGCTGGACTTCAGATCAATCGCCAGCAGGCCGCCGAGGTCCGCTATGCGGGCCAGCGGATCGTGCCCCTCGAAAAAGGCGTCTGCATGCGGACGATAGCGGATGGCGGTGCGGGCATCGGCGGCATCTTGGCCCGCAGCCGCGCGCAGCGGCGTCAGCCAGTCCTCGGTCTCATCGGCCGGAACGGAGGGGGACGACGTCTCACCATCGACCGCGAGTTGCAGTCGCGCGATCATCTGATCTGCATCCGCTTCCGCCGTCACTGGAATCTCGCCAGTCGCTTCCATGGCGTCGAGCCAGCGCGACGTCACGTCGAGGCAAGTCAGGCATTCGCCCAGCACGGTTGGATGAATTGCGGTCTCGGAGGCACGCAGTGCCGCCAGCACATCCTCTGCTGCATGGAAAGCGCGTCCCATAGCGGCGAATTCGACGATGCCGGCGGCGCCTTTCAGCGTATGGAAGGCACGAAACGCCGAATCCAGCCGCTCGCGGTCGTCGCGATTTTCCTCGAGCGCGATCAGGTCGTCGGTGGCCTGGGCCACGAGTTCGCGGCACTCCAGCAGGAACTGCTCGATAAATTCGTTCATCGCACGACCCCGCATAATGCGTCGGCGTGATCGGCCAGGGTTTCCTGCTTGATCGGCTTGACCAGGTAATAATTTGCGCCGGCAGCTCGTGCAGCAGTCTGGTCTTGCGGACCGGCTTCCGTCGATGTCACGAGCGCGGGTGTCGCCGCGACTGGCAGCTCCTTGGCGCGCAGGATCTTCAGAAAGGTCATGCCGTCCATCTGCGGCATGTTGACGTCCACGACGATGAGGTCGAACGACTTCAGCAGCAGCTTCTCCAGCGCTTCGAGGCCGTTCAGTGCCTCCTCGATCTCATAACCGCGCGGCTCCAGGGCGGCCCGATAATAGGTCCGGATCAGCGCGGCGTCATCGACGATGAGGA
>CALRZK010000580.1:0-3344 GCA_943372615.1 Bradyrhizobium ivorense
GGCACCGTCGTCAATCAGGATGGCGAGGGCCAGCGTGACATCGGCATCCGCGATGGCCGCATCGCCGCGCTCGGTACCTTCGGCCCGGAGCAGGCGGGCAAGACCATCGACTGCAAGGGCCTGCACATCCTGCCCGGCGTGATGGACACGCAGGTGCATTTTCGCGAGCCGGGTCTCGATCACAAGGAAGATCTCGAAAGCGGCTCGCGCAGCGCTGTGATGGGCGGCGTCACCGCGGTGTTCGAAATGCCGAACACCAATCCGCTCACCATCGACGAGGCAACTTTCACCGACAAGGTGAAGCGTGGCCATCACCGCATGCATTGCGATTATGCGTTCTTCATCGGCGGCACCCGTGAAAATGTGCAGGACCTGCCGGAGCTGGAGCGCGCGCCCGGCTGCGCCGGCGTCAAGGTGTTCATCGGCTCCTCCACCGGCGCACTGCTGGTCGAGGATGACGACAGCCTGCGCAAGATCTTCCAGGTCATCAAGCGCCGAGCGGCCTTCCATGCGGAGGACGAATTCCGCCTCAACGATCGCAAGGGCCTGCGTATCGAGGGCGATGCCCGCTCGCATCCGGTGTGGCGCGACGAAGTCGCAGCATTGATGGCGACACAGCGTCTGGTCAATCTCGCCCGCGAAACCGGCAAGCGCATCCATGTGCTGCATATCTCGACCAAGGAAGAGATCGACTATTTGAAGGATCACAAGGACGTCGCCTCCTGCGAGGCGACGCCGCATCATCTCACCATGGCGGCGCCGGAATGCTATGAGCGTCTCGGCACGCTGGCGCAGATGAATCCGCCGGTGCGCGATGCCAGCCATCGCGCCGGCATCTGGAAGGGCATCGAGCAGGGCATCATCGACGTGCTCGGCTCCGATCACGCGCCGCATACGCTGGAAGAGAAGCAGAAGGTCTATCCGGCCTCGCCCTCGGGCATGACCGGCGTGCAGACGCTGGTGCCCTTGATGCTGGATCACGTGAATGCCGGCCGGCTGTCGCTGCAGCGCTTTGTTGATCTTACAAGCGCCGGTCCGGCGCGGCTGTTCAACATGGCGATGAAGGGCCGTATCGCGGCGGGCTACGATGCCGACTTCACCGTGGTCGATCTCAAGCGCAGCGAGACCATCACCAACAAATGGGTGGCCTCGAAGGCCGGCTGGACGCCCTATGACGGCGTCACTGTAAAGGGCTGGCCGGTCGGCACCTTCGTGCGCGGCAAGCAGGTGATGTGGCAGGGCGAACTCGTCACCCCGTCGCAGGGCGAGACGGTGAAGTTTCTGGAGACGTTGAAGCAGTAAGGCTCGAACGTAGGATGGGTTGAGCGAAGGCGCGTCAGCGCCGAAGCGAAAACCCATCGGCGGAGTTTGCGGCAAAGTAAGGTGGTGGGTTTTCGCTTCGCTCAACCCACCCTACGGCCTTGGCGCTTGGTCGCTTACTGCCGCGCCAGCGTCAGCGAAAACTCGCCATTACGCACGCGGGTCGGCAAGCCCTCGACAAATTTCGCGACCGCGTCTTCGCCATAGGTCCCGACCAATTCGGCAAAGGCCGCAAACAGGCTCGCTTGCGCCAGGCAATCGCCATCGACGCCGTCGTGGCGCGCTTCGGCCCATGCCTCGTTGAGATAGCTGAGTGCTGCCTGCTTCTGCTCCTGATCCGGGAGGGGAGCGCGGGTGGGTTCGTAGGACAGGCGTTCGCTCATGAAATTCCCAAACAATCTGCGGCAGGACGCCGGCGCGAATCCGCGTCGGCGTGAAACTGATTCCTTTGGCGTGAGTCTGGTGTAGCACTTACGCACCGCCGCGCGAGGAACATCTTTAAGAAAGGTTAACGGCCGGGATTCACATTGTCGGACATTGCGTTAGCAACGGGAACCGTGGCGTCAAAGACACTTGTTCCGCGCTCTATTCCACCGCTTTCGTCACGATTCGAATCTCCGATGTCAGCGTGCGATGCACCGGGCACTTGTCGGCGATCTCCATCAGTCTGGTGCGCTGTTCGGCATCGAGCTGGCCGGAAATCGTGATGTTGCGTTCGATCTGGTCAAGCATGCCTTCCTTCGTCTCGCACTCCGCGCAATCTTTTGCGTAGATCTTCTTGTGATTCAGCGTGACGCTGACACGCTCCATCGGCAACGCCTTGCGATCGGCATACATGCGCATGGTCATCGCGGTGCAGGCGCCGAGCGCGCTGAGCAGGAAGTCATAGGGGCCGGGACCGGTGTCCTCGCCGCCGGCGGCGATCGGCTCATCGGCGATCAGCCGATGCGGGCCCACGGTGATCTGCTGCTGGAATTTATTGGCCCGCGTCTCGGCAACGACGACCTGACGCGGCTCGTCCGACTGCGTTGCCTCAGCGGCATGTTCGACGGGGGGGAGGTAGCGCGAGGCCCAGGCTGCAATCACATCGGCCGCATAGATCGCATCCGCCTTGTTGGTCAGCAGATGGTCGGCATGGTCGAGCGACACAAAGCTTTTCGGATGCTTGGCTGCGACGAAAATCCGCGTGGCATTGTCGATGCCCACGGTGTCGTCGGTCGGCGCCTGCATCACCAGCAAGGCCTTGTGCAGCTTGGTCACCTTGGCCAGCAGATTGTGTTCGGCCACATCGTCGAGGAAGGCGCGCTTGATGCGGAATGGGCGGCCTGCGAGGTTGACCTCGATCTCTCCCTGTTCGCGAATATCGTGCAGCCGATCGGCGAACAGATGCGTGACATGGGCAGGATCGGACGGCGCGGCGATGGTGACGACTGCCTTTGCTTCAGGAATCTCGCTCGCCGCCGCAAGGATCGCAGCGCCGCCCAGGCTGTGGCCAATCAGGATGGTCGGCGGCTTGCCCAGCGCGCGGAGGTGATTGGCGGCGCGGACGAGGTCTTCCACATTGGAGGTGAACGTGCTGTTGGCGAATTCGCCGTCGCTGGAGCCGAGGCCGGTAAAGTCGAAGCGCAGCACTGCAATGCCATGGGCCGCCAGCGCTTCGGCGATGCGCCGCGCGGCGAGCGTGTCCTTGCTGCAGGTGAAACAATGCGCCAGCAGCGCGGTAGCGCGGATGTCGCCATCCGGTTTGTCCAGTGCCGCTGCGAGCATGTGGTCGGACGAGCCAGCGAATTGAAGTTTTTCGGTGAGCATGGTTGGGCTCCGTTCAGGCTCTGCTGCCACACACTCTACCGTCATTCTGAGGGGCCGGCGCCCTTGCGCCGGCACTAACCTCTCCCCGCATCTTGTGTTCAGCCCGGAGACATAGCTGACACCTGTTCGGAGACATGACTGACACTTTTGCGGCGGGTCAAGTCGATGGTTGCGACCTGCCTGCTGCCAAAGAAAACGCCGTATTGGCCATCCGT
>CALRZK010000581.1:0-3343 GCA_943372615.1 Bradyrhizobium ivorense
GAAGAGGACAAGCTCGGTCACCGCAATTGCGATACCTGCCAGATCGCTTTCGAGGACATGAAGGTGCCTGCCAGCGACATGCTTGGGCAGCCTGGTGCCGGCTATAAGATCGCGCTGTCAAATCTCAATACCGGTCGGATCGGCGTTGCGGCGCAGGCTGTCGGCGTCGCACGCGCCGCGCTGGATCACGCAATACGCTATGCGCGCGAACGCAAGACGTTCGGCAAGGCGATCATCGATCATCAGGCGGTTGGCTTCAAGCTGGCGGAAATGGCGACACAGGTCGAGGCCGCTCATCAGCTCACCTTGCATGCCGCGCGGATGAAAGATGCAGGACTTCCGTGCCTGAAGGAGGCGTCGATGGCCAAGCTGCAGGCGTCGGAAGTCGCCGAGCGCGTGTGTTCGGACGCGATCCAGATTCATGGCGGCTACGGTTTCTTGAACGATTTCCCGGTGGAGAAACTCTACCGCGATGCGCGGGTGTTCCGGCTCTATGAGGGCACCAGCGAGGTCCAGAAATTGGTGATCGGACGCGAGCTCTAGACGCCTCGACAACCGATGATTGCAGCGGCGTCGTGGTGAAAAAGCCGAAAACGGCAAGACGAGGGAGGCGATGGTGACGACGAGCGCTGATATCGAAATTTCGAGATTGGACGGTGTTGCCACCGTGCGCCTCAATCGTCCCCGTGTACGCAACGCCATTACTCTCGCGATGTGGGAAGCTACACGAACGATCTTCGAGATTCTTGCCGCGGACGATGCTGTGCGCGCCGTGATCCTGACCGGTGACGCGCCGGATTTCAGCGTCGGCGCCGATGTCAGCGAGTTCTCGCGGATCAGGGCGACTGCGGAGCAGAGCGCTGCTTATGAAGACGCTGTGGATGCCGCTTCGGAGGCGATCGCACGGTGCGGAAAGCCGGTGATCGCTGCGATATCGGGATATTGCCTGGGCGGCGCCTGTCACCTTGCGATGGCCTGCGACTTCCGCTTCGCTGCGCCTCATGCGCGTATCGGCATTCCTGCGGCGCGTCTCTCAATCGTCTATGGTGTCCGGAGTACCGACCGGCTGCGCAATCTGGTCGGTATCTCCCATGCCAAAAAAATTCTCTATACCGCCGAACAATTTGACGGACGTCGCGCGCAAGCGATCGGCTTTGTCGATGAACTCGCCGATGATCCGGAGCAGCGGGCCCGCGAATTTGCCGCCGATCTGTCGCGCAACGCACCGCTCTCCATCGCAGGTGCCAAGCTGATCCTGAACGGGCTTGCGATGGGCTCGCCGTCAATCGAGGCGCAGGCAAAGCTTGCCATCGATGGCGCGGCCGACAGCGACGATTTCAAGGAAGCCACAGCGGCGTTCCGGGACAAGCGCGCTCCGCTGTTCCGGGGACGGTGAAACGCTTCAGAAGAGGACCCTCACCATGAAAATGCACATGCTCGAAGCCGGCACTATTCGGATGAGGAAGAGCATTTATCTGCCCGCCGAAAAGTCGGACATGCTGGATCTCCCGGTGTCCTGCGCGCTCATCCGCCATGAGAAGGGAAACATCCTGTTCGATACGGGATGCCATCCATCCGTGTCCGACGACGCCGAAGCACGTTGGGGTGGCCTAGCAAAGGTGATGACGCCGGTCATGCCGCCCGGCGTCAACGTCCTCATGAGCCTGAAGGCCATCGAGGTCGATCCCGACGACATCGACGTCGTGGTGTGTTCGCATTTCCATCCCGATCACTGCGGGTGCAATCAGTTCTTCCGCAAGGCGCAGTTCTTCGTCCATGCGCGCGAAATCGAGGCCGCGAAGGCCGATGGCGCTGTCGCTGCCGGTTATCTGCCCCAAGAGTGGGACCACGGATTGCCGACCACGACTGTCAATGGGCAGCATGATCTGTTCGGCGACGGCCGCGCCGTGCTGGTGCCGCTTCCCGGTCACACGCCGGGCATGATGGGCTTGCGTATCGAACTGGCGCGGAACGGAAGCTTTCTTCTCGCCTCGGACGCCGTCAGTCTATTGCAGAATCTCGACGACAATTTCGCTCCGAAGAATACATGGAATACGGATCTGTACCTGAAATCCTTCGCCGAGATCCGACGAATGAGGGATGACGGGACCACCGTCATTTGCGGCCACGACGCGGCCCAGTGGAGCACGCTCCGCAAGGGTGCCACGGCCTACGACTAAACCTTCCTCGAGATTGACCAATCGGATCGCAACATGCTCAAGCCTCCTGCTCTCGTGAACAAAGAACTGCTGCGTGATCGCTGCCCGGTTGCTGGCGCGTGGATAGGTGCCGATGGCGACGCGACAATCACGGTGACGAATCCCGCCACGGGCGAGCAGGTCGGACAAGTCCCGAAGATGGGCGCCGGCGAAACGCGGCGCGCTATCGCATTTGCCGAGCAAGCCGGCGTAGCGTGGCGGGCCCGAACGGCGAAGGAACGGGCCACGATCCTGCGGCGATGGTTCGACCTGATGATGGCCAATCAGGATGATCTTGCAATGATCATGACAGTCGAGCAGGGGAAGCCGCTGGCCGAAAGCCGCGGCGAGATTGCCTATGCGGCAAGTTTCATCGAGTGGTTCGGCGAAGAAGCCAAGCGCGTTTACGGAGACACCATCCCGCCCTTCGCGGCGGACAAGCGTATCGTCGTATTGAAGCAGCCGATCGGTGTTTGCGCTGCGATTACGCCCTGGAATTTCCCGGCGGCCATGATTACCCGCAAGGCGGCTCCGGCGCTGGCGGCCGGTTGCACCATGGTGGTCAAGCCAGCCAGCCAGACGCCGCTGTCGGCACTTGCTTTGGTCTATCTTGCAGAGCAGGCCGGCGTGCCGCCGGGCGTTCTCTCATGCGTCACCGGATCGGCATCGGAGATCGGCGGGGAAATGACTGAAAATCCGGCGGTGCGAAAACTTACATTTACGGGATCGACCGAAATCGGCAAGCATCTGATGGCGCAGAGTGCTTCGACGGTGAAGAAGACATCGATGGAATTGGGCGGCAACGCGCCTTTCATCGTGTTCGACGACGCGGATCTGGACGCGGCGGTTCGCGGTGCCATCGCATCCAAATATCGCAATGCCGGCCAAACATGCGTTTGCGTGAACCGCATTCTCGTTCAGGACACCGTGCGCGATGCCTTCGTCCGACGGCTGTCATCCGCCGTTTCCGCACTCAAGGTGGGTGACGGATTTGCGGAAGGCACAACGATCGGGCCGCTCATCAATCTCGCAGCAGTGGAGAAGGTTGAAGAGCACATCAATGATGCCGTGCAGAAAGGAGCGCACATCGCTCTCGGCGGCAAGAGGCATGATCTGGGGCGCAGCTTCTTCGAGCCGACCATTCT
>CALRZK010000582.1:0-3342 GCA_943372615.1 Bradyrhizobium ivorense
GATCGAAAGCGACAGAACGGACCACGTCGCCGCCCATAAGGGCGGCGCTCTTACCCGTGTGTGAGGCGCCTGTGGCGCTACCGTTCTTCACCATCGGGCATTCCAACCGCAGCCTCCCGGAGTTCCTCGAGCTGCTGGAGAAAGCGCAAGTCCAGCGCATCGTGGATGTCAGAAAAATGCCGGCCTCGAGGGCCAATCCCCAATTCGGCAAGGATCCCCTCGCCAACGCATTGGCCGAGGTGCAGGTTTCGTACGAACACATCGCGGCGCTCGGCGGCTATCGCGGCAAAGCTCCGAATTTGCCTCCCGACGTCAACGGTTTCTGGGAGAACAAGAGTTTCCGCAATTACGCCGATTACGCGCTGTCGAGAGCATTCCACGAAGGCCTCGACCGGTTGATCGAGGAGGGGCGGCACCGGCAGTGTGCGATCATGTGTTCGGAAGCGGTCTGGTGGCGATGCCATCGTCGTCTGATCGCCGACAATCTCATCGCGCGAGGCGAGGCTGTGTTCCACATCATGTCGAAGAGCCGGGTCGAAACCGCTCGCATGACGCCAGGCGCGGTCGTACGTTTGGATAAGACCATGATCTATCCTCAGGAAAAGCGACCCGCGTTGTAGAGACCGCCGGCGTTCGCCGCACTTGTCGAAAACCCGACGAAGTGTCCAACGGAGAACCAGGGTCCGCGGGTGGCGCGACTTTTCATCGAACAAGGCCTCTCGTTTCCGGCGACCAAGCGGCTCGCTCCTGCGGACGCATATGAAACTGAGCCGACGGCACTCTCAGCTCCGCAAGAACCGATGAACGATCGGAAACCGGGACGAATCCATGATTTCCAGCGTCACTGTCATGGACGGTACTTGAACGTCGAATTGAAGTTCGCGATGTTCATGCGATTGGAACTTTGGGGGCGACCGGTGGCTCGACGCATGACGCCTTCCGACAATCAGAACTGGATACGTCGACAGCAGAACGCCCAAAGAGATGCCGTCCGGAAATGCAACGACGCTGTGCGCCGGCACAACCAGGAAGTCGAGCGCGTGAAGAGCCAACCGTGCCGCAGCGAAGAAGGCTGTACGCGACCACAATTGCGAATTTGACAGGGTAAATCAGCACAACAGGCGTCTGGTGGACGACCATAACCGGCGCGTCCGTCAACACAACCAAAATGCTGTCAATGCCGTCAACAAGTACAACAATGCGGTTCGGGCACATAATGCGCAAGTCGAGCGAGATAGGCAGCGGCGTCTATCGGCCCTCCGCGCAAGCACAAGCTACGTCGAAGTCCGTAGATCTAACTTCGATCTAAGCGACCGGTTGATAGCGTCCAGCGGTCGTCCGGCACGATGTCCTACGCCGATTTGCTGGATCTGTCGGAACGCGAAGCCAGTCCGTGCAGCGAGCATACTAGAGCGGATGTCTCAGTGCCCGAAGTGCCCTCGCCATCGAAGCTGTACAAAGCGGCCTGAATAGGAGGCCCTGAGCTTACCAGTGACGGTTCGGAGTGTTCCACAGAGCTGCAGCCTCCACCTGTTGAGCCTTGGCCTCAGCCTCTTCAGCGGAAGCGATCAGTCGCGCTTTCGCGGCTTTTTCAGGCATCAGCTCGGCATCGTCACGCAGGCGCGCTGCCATGTCTCTCAAGCTCGCCGGGTCGGGCTGAAGATCCAGTGTCTCTTGCGCGGGGGGGCCGACATCGGCGCATCGACGCCAGCGATAACCGTGCCCTTTCTTTCCACCTTGACCAACTATCACTCCGATGAAATGCCGGGTTCGGGTCCCGCCCCGGGCTGGGGGGCTGAGTAAGGACGGGACCGTTCCCGCGGCCGACGATCTCGCCGGATCGCCGACGCGCGGATCAAGCATCTGTTGGCCATCTCGTTCCTTCCCAGGTGGCTGAGCCTGGAACGACGCCAGCAAACGATCATTGGAGCCTCGAAAGAGAGGCGCCATGGCAAACGACATGCCCACCGACGGCCGGGACATCCGAAACGGCACATACGATGCAATCTCGTCGACAGGCAAGGAGCAACCGGGCCTTCAGGTTCGCGAGAATCCCACGTCGCACGAAGGTGCTCAGCATGGCGCAGACGTTCGTAGCGAGCCCATGCCGGCCACTGAGGATCCGATCCCCGAGGGCCTGCTTCGCGAGCGTAAGGGGCCGCTCAACGCGCAAACCGGACGTCGGCCTACGTATTGATCAGTTGAAACTTAGAAAGCCGAATGATGAAGGTAATGAACCGTCTCCGATCATCATGATCGCCATCGCAGTCGTGCCGCTGCTGGCAGTCGCAGGATGGTTTCTGTTCAGGTAGATAGGAGGGTGCCGATGCTCGAAGAACAAATCGTCGAAGCGATCAAGGCTGAGTTGGAGAGGCAATCCGCCGACAAACCGTCGGAGCTTTCGATCGAGAGTACCAGCGGGTTTCGGGTGAACGGCTCGATAGACCTCGACGCGTTGGCGATGGCGATCGCCGGGAGCGTCGCCGGTGGGCCGTAAACTCGAGATTGATCCGGCCAAGCTTCGCGATATGGCGGAGCGAGCACGTCGGCTCGCTGGTGAGGGCTGTGATGACTTGACGAGAAACAGGCTCGAACGAGCGGCCGACGAGTACGACCAGCGGGCGCGCGAAGGGCGCCGTCCCAACGTCGGGACGTGGGGCCCCCTAATGAGTAAGATTCGCGAGTTCGAGTTTTGGGCCCAGAACAGCGTCCAACCCGCCGAGCACTTCGGGCTCCCCGGAGCGTCGCAGGACGTGGCCGAGCTCGTCGCCCGCTGCGTCGATATGGCATCGGCTGAAGGCTTTTCACGGGCCGAATTGGAAGCCGAGATCGGCGATCTTCACGATTACATCGGAGAGAGGCTTCGGGACGCAAATCGGTCGTCTGACGGGTCTTCCCGACGACCAGTGGCCAAATAGGCTGGGGCTCCTAGTTGCTTTCAGATGCGAGCGCTCTCTCCTCTCGGGCCGTCTGGCCTCGCCTCCGTCGCCGGTCGATCAGCATCATCACCGGCGTCACCGTGACCCCGTGCAGAACGATCGACGTCAAGACGATTGCGGCCGAAATGCTCCACATCTTCTCGGCACCGTCGAACGAGGCTTTCTGGAAGGCAAAGGCCAAATAATAGATGGTCCCGATTCCACGGATCCCAAAGAAGCTGATGGCAGCCCGCTCGGTCGGAGGGCACGTAGTCCCGGACAACGAAATCCACGCCAACATGGGGCGTATCGCGAAGATGGCCAGGCCTACATAGACCGCGCCGCTGATACTCAGCGAGTTCAGCAGACCACCTGCTGAGATCGCTCCGCCGAAGAGGACGAGCAGCGCCATCATCAGAAGGCG
>CALRZK010000583.1:0-3342 GCA_943372615.1 Bradyrhizobium ivorense
TGATCGCGCCGCGGGTCAAGACTGCGCAGAGCGTACCCCGCATGACGGAATGCAGCCGTTGCGGTTGACGCCGGTCCCGGTCCCCGACACAACCCTTCCCACGACAAAGCCGGCCTGCGACCGGCTCGCAAACGACCGAGGACACAGCACCATGACCGAGCGCGCCCAGGCCATCGCCGCCAAGATCGAGACCTTCATCCGCAACGAGGTGATCCCCTATGAGAAGGATCCGCGCTGCGGCAGCCATGGCCCGAGCGACGAACTGGTGCAGGAGCTGCGCGACAAGGCGCGCAAGGCTGGCGTGCTGACGCCGCATATCCTGTCTGATGGTTCGCATTTCACCCAGCGCGAGACGGCGATCGTGCTGATCAAGACCGGCCTGTCGCCGCTCGGCCCGCTCGCCTGCAACACCATGGCGCCCGATGAGGGCAATATGTATCTGCTCGGCAAGGTCGGCACCAAGGAGCAGAAGAGCCGCTTCCTCGACCAGCTCGTTTCCGGCGCCTCGCGCTCCGCTTTCTTCATGACCGAGCCCGCTAGCGACAACGGCGCCGGCTCCGATCCGTCGATGATGCTGACCACCTGCAAGCTCGACGGCAATCACTGGGTCATCAATGGCCGCAAGACTTTTATCACCGGCGCTGATGGCGCCAAGGTCGGCATCGTGATGGCGAAGTCCGATGACGGCGCCTGCATGTTCCTGGTGGACCTGCCCGACCCCGCCATCCGCATCGTCCGCGTGCTGGACACCATCGACAGCTCCATGCCAGGTGGCCATGCCGAGATCCAGATCGACAATCTGCGCGTCCCCGCCGACCAGATGCTCGGCGCCTCCGGCGAAGGTTTCAAATATGCGCAGATCCGCCTGTCGCCGGCGCGGCTGTCGCATTGCATGCGCTGGCTCGGCCTGTGCATGCGCGCCAACGAGATCGCCTCCGACTATGCCTGCCGCCGAAATGCCTTCGGCAAGCCGCTAGTGGATCACGAGGGCGTCGGCTTCATGCTGGCCGAGAACCTGATCGACATCAAGCAATGCGAGCTGATGATCGACTGGTGCGCCGGCGTGCTGGATTCCGGCTCGCTCGGCACCAATGAAAGCTCGATGGCCAAGGTGGCGGTGTCGGAAGCGCTGATGCGCATTGCCGATCGTTGCGTGCAGGTGATGGGCGGCATGGGTGTGTCCGGCGACAGCATCGTCGAGCAGGCGTTTCGCGAAGTTCGCGCCTTCCGCATCTATGACGGCCCGACCGAAGTGCACAAATGGTCGCTCGCCAAGAAGATCAAGCGCGACTGGAAAGCCGCGCAGCACTGAGCCGCAAGCCGACATGAAAAAGCCGCTCAGCTGGGGCGGCTTTTTTGATGCATCGATCAGATGATCACGACAGCGCGGGCCGCGCGATGCGATGAGCCCAGGGCTGCACCTGCTCGATCTGCGCCGAAGCCTGCAGCACCAGATCCTCGCGCCCGAAGCGACCGACGAACTGAATGGCGACCGGCAGGCCGCTCTCCGTCCACAATGCAGGCATGCTCGCTGCCGGCTGACCGGTGGCGTTGAAGATCGCGGAGAACGTGCCGTAACGCGCGATCTTGCGCCGGAAATCGAGATAGGTGCCTTCCCGCATGCTGAGATAGCCGAGCTTGGGCGGCAACTGCGTCAGCGCCGGGCTGAGGATGAGGTCATAATCCTGCATATAGGCATCGAGCGTGCGCCCCACCGCATGGAAGCGGCCGACGGCACCGATATATTGCGAGGTCGTGATCGTCTTGCCGTATTCGTAGCCATTGCGCATCACCGGCTCGAGATCGTCGTCCTGCAGCGCCTTGCCAGTGAGGCCGAGGCGGGTATCGACGCTGACAACGATGTTCGCCGACAGCATATCCGCATGAGACTGCACCAGCGCATCGTAGTCCAGCTCCGGCGGCGCGCTGTCGATCAGCTCATGGCCGGCCGCACGCAGCAGCTTCACTGCATGATCCACCGCCGCCACACATTCCGGCGCGACCGGAATGTCACTCCAGGCCCGACGCCACACCGCGATGCGCAGCTTGCCGTGTGCCTGCTTGATGAGATCGAGATAGGAGGCCGGCGCCGGCGGTGCCGCATAGGGCGAGCCAGGCTCGTAGCCAGCCGTCGCATCCAGGGCTGCAGCCGTATCCCGCACGCTGCGCGAGAGCACGCCGTCGCTGGCGAGCCCGCCCCAGCCTTCACCGCGGAACGGTCCCATCGGCAGGCGCCCGCGCGAAACTTTCAGACCATAGACACCGCAGGCCGCAGCAGGAATGCGGATAGAACCGCCGCCATCGCTGCCATGTGCCACCGGCACGATGCCGCAGGCCACAGCCACCGCAGCGCCGCCGCTGGAGCCGCCGGACGAACGGGTGTGATCCCAGGGGTTCAGCGTCGGCCCGCCATTGCGCGCTGCCTCTGTGGTCGCGGCCATGCAGAATTCAGGCACGGTGGTGCGCGCGAACGGGATCAGTCCTGCACTCTCGAAGCGATCGGCCAGCGTCGCATTGCACGCATAGGTCGTGTCATTGAGCAGGCGAGACCCCGAGCTCGTCGGCAGGCGCACATGCGCCACGCTTGTATCCTTGAGCAAAAACGGAATGCCGCCGAACGGCCCACGCGGCGTCCACTCCTTGGCGATCGCCAGCGATTCCTCATAGCGTTCATAGCTGATCGCATTGAGGGCAGCGCCTCTGCTGCGTGCCAGATCGATGGCGCATGCCATCAACTCGGCAGAGGTGACTTCTTTTCGCGCCAGAAGATCCGCCAGAGCAAGGCCGTCGAGCTTCTCGTATTCCGATTCGCGCATTTCAGTTCTTTCATTGATCGTCGGGCTGTTGTCTCGTGCGATTAAGCCGACTGCGCCCGCACCATGCAATGGCGTGCCCGGAATGGAACCTCCCACATTTCCGAATGCCGCCGTTTGCTGCGTCTTTCGAGAGGAACGGATCACTTCCTCTTGGATTGCCCGCTTGCCTGGACAGCGAGAACGCGAACGTGCACCCGCGCGCTGCCCCTTACGAGTGGAGACCGGCGAGGAACACATGCTTCCTGAAGAACAGTCCGCAGGACGTACACCATCCGAAGCCAAGATGCTGTCAGTCGGCCTGCTGGTGTGGATTTTCTTCGGCGCGCTGATCGTGCTCGCGCTGTTCGCCTATTTCAGGATGTGACCCACAAGATCGGCTCACCACGCCACAGCATGACGGAGCGACCGATGCCTTATGCCCTGTTCGAAGACAAGACGAAGCTGAGCAACGACTATCCTACCTACGAGGACGCGTGGCGCCACGCGGAAGAAGCCGGCCTCACGGACACGATCGGCGACAAGCTCA
>CALRZK010000584.1:0-3342 GCA_943372615.1 Bradyrhizobium ivorense
GTCCGCGAGGGGGACGTGCTCTACCGTATCGATCCCGCGCCGTTCCGTGTGCGCGTGACCAGTGCCAAGGCGGCGCTGCAGCGTGCCGAAGCCACGCGCGTGCTGGCGAAGCAGCAGGCGGATCGTCAGGTCCAGTTGAAGGAGCGTGATGTCACCACGGGCCAGCTCTATGATCGCGCCGTGGCTGAACTCGCGCAGGCCGAAGCCGATGAGATGTCGGCCCGTGCCGGTCTTGAATCCGCGCAGCTCGATTTGCAATACACCGAAGTGCGTGCGCCGATCACCGGCCGCATCGGCCGTGCGCTGATCACCGAAGGCGCGCTGGTCAGTGTCGGCGGCAGCGAGAGCCTCGCCACCATCCAGCAGCTCGAGCCGGTCTATGCCGACTTCACCCAGTCCGCGAATGAATTGCTGGCGCTCAAGCGCGCCGCGCAGGCGAGCGCAAAGGCGCAGGGTGGCGACGCAGCAGATGTGCGTCTGAAGTTCGATGATGGTTCGGAATATGCGCAACAGGGCCGCCTGCTGTTCTCTGAAGCCGCCGTCGATGCGACGACCGGCCAGATCACGCTGCGCGGTGAATTCCCCAATCCGGAAGGCGATCTGTTGCCGGGCATGTATGTGCGCGTGCAGATCGTGCAGGGCGAGCAGAAGGATGCACTATCGGTCCCCGAGCGGGCACTGCAGCGCGACCCCGGCGGCCAGGCGCAGCTCTATGTGATCAATGCCGAGCGCAAGGCCGAGGTGCGCAACGTGACGCCGTCGCGCCTTGTCAATGGGCGCTGGATCATCAAGGACGGGTTGAAGTCCGGCGACAGCGTCGTCGTCGAAGGTTTCCAGACACTCGCGCCCGGCGCCACCGTCAATGCAAAACCCTGGCATAGCCAGACGGCAGCGAAGTAAGGCGCGCGATCTCATGTCGAATTTTTTCATCGCACGGCCGATCTTTGCCTGGGTGGTCGCGATCTTCATCATGATCGCCGGCGCGCTGGCGATTCCGAATTTGCCGGTGGCGCAGTATCCGAGCATCGCGCCGCCGCGCATTGCCATCACCACGAACTATCCTGGCGCGTCGGCCGAGGAAATCTATCAGGGCGTGACGCGACTGATCGAGGATCAGCTCAACGGCATTCCCGGCCTGATGTATTTCGAATCCACCGCGGACGCGACCGGCGCGATTCAGATCGACGTCACGTTCCAGCCGGGCACGACCATTGCCCAGGCGACGGTGGATGTGCAGAACCGCATCCGCCGCGTGGAGTCGCGACTGCCGCGTGCGGTCACCCAGCAGGGCATCATCGTCGAGGAAGGCTCGATTGCATTCCTGCTGTTCATCTCCATGCAGACCACTGATGGCAGCATGGATAGTATCGCGCTGGGCGACTACATCACCCGGAACGTGCTCAGCGAAATCCGGCGTGTGCCGGGCGTGGGCAAGGGGCAGTTGTTCGGCACCCAGCGTTCGATGCGCGTCTGGATCGATCCCGATAAGATGCTTGGTCTAGGCCTGACATCCACTGACATCACCGCCGCAATCGCGGCACAGAATGCGCAGGTCTCGGCCGGTCGCATCGGCGCGACGCCCAATCCGGTGTCGCAGGAAGTCTCGGCGCCGGTGCTGGTCAAGGGACAGCTCGGCACGCCCGACGAGTTCGGCGCCATCGTGCTGCGCGCCAATCGCGATGGCTCCTCGGTGCGGCTGCGCGATGTCGCGCGTGTCGAGGTCGGCGGCGAGGATTACAATTTTGCCAGCCGCCTGAACGGAAAACCGGCGGCCGCCATCGGCGTGCAGATGTCGGCGACGGGCAACGCGCTGGCGACCTCTGAAGCTGTCAACGCCAAGATGAAGGAGCTGTCAAAATTCTTCCCGAAGGGGCTGACCTACGAAATCCCCTATGACACGACGCCCTTCGTCAAGGCGTCCATCGAGAAGGTGCTGCATACGCTGGCGGAGGCGATCGGCCTCGTCTTCATCGTGATGTTCCTGTTCCTGCAGAATATCCGCTACACGTTGATCCCGACCATTGTGGTGCCCATTGCGCTGCTCGGCACATGTGCGGTGATGTTGGCGACCGGATTCTCCATCAACGTGCTGACCATGTTCGCCATGGTGCTGGCGATCGGCATTCTCGTCGATGACGCCATCGTGGTGGTGGAGAATGTCGAGCGCCTGATGGCGCAGGAAGGGCTGTCGCCGCGCGAGGCCACCATCAAGGCCATGAAGCAGATCAGCGGCGCCATCATCGGCATCACGCTGGTGCTGACGGCGGTGTTCGTGCCGATGGCATTCTTCCCCGGGGCGGTCGGCATCATCTACCGGCAGTTCAGCCTGACCATGGTGGTGTCGATCCTGTTCTCGGGCTTCCTTGCATTGACGCTGACGCCGGCTTTGTGCGCGACCTTCCTGAGGCCAATCCCGAAGGGTCATCACGAGAAGGGCGGCTTCTTCGGCTGGTTCAATCGCGGCTTTGATCGACTCGCCGGCAGCTATCGCGGCACGGTCGGTTGGGTGACCAATCGCACCGGCCGCATGATGGTCGTCTATCTCGCGCTGCTTGTCGGTCTTGGCTGGGCCTATGTACGGCTGCCATCGGGCTTCCTGCCGACGGAAGACCAGGGCTATGTCATCACCGACATCCAGGCACCGCCGGAAGCGAGCCAGTCGCGCACGCTGGAATCCGTCAAACAAGTCGAGAGCGTCTTCATGAAGGAGGAGGGCGTCGCCAGCATGTTCACCGTGCTCGGCTTCAGCTTCTCCGGCAACGGCTTGAGCTCAGGCATCGCATTCCCGACGCTGAAGGACTGGAGCGAACGCAAGGCCAAGGATGCCGCGCCCGAGATCGTGAACCGCGCCAATGCGGAATTCGCCAAGATCGGTGACGCACAGGCTTTCGCCTTGTCGCCACCGCCCATCGAAGGGCTCGGCAATTCCACCGGTTTCACCTTCCGCCTGCAGGATCGCAGCAGTCGCGGTTCGGCGGCGCTGTCCGCTGCGGCGTCCCAGTTGATGGCGGCGGGCGCCAAGAGCCCGGTGCTGGTTGGCTTGCGTATCGAGGGGTTGTCGAATTCGGCGCAGCTCAATCTCGTTATCGATCGTGAGAAGGCGAATACGTTCGGTGTCTCGTTTGCCGACATCAATGCCACCGTGTCCGCGAGCCTCGGCTCGTCCTATATCAATGACTTCCCCAATGCCGGCCGCATGCAGCGCGTCACCATTCAGGCCGAGGATGACCGCCGCATGCAGGCGAGCGATCTGCTTAAGCTGAATGTGCGCAATGCCAACGGCGGTATGGTGCCGCTCTCGGCCTTTGCGCGGACCGAATGGGCGAAGGGGCCGGTACAGGT
>CALRZK010000585.1:0-3332 GCA_943372615.1 Bradyrhizobium ivorense
CGACAAGCTGCTGCCGGGCATTGTCGGCTTCACGATCGAGGTGGATCACGTCGATGTTCAGCTGCGCCTGTCGCAGCAGAACAATGCGGACGATCAGAGCCAGGTGCGCGCTTCGCTCGAAACGGGCACGCTCCGCGAACGCCAGGTCGCGGAGGCGATGAAGCGCTATCTCGATCGCACCGCAGCGACGGACGGCGCGCTGTCCAACTCCACGACATGATCGGTGGCCGCAATGACCGAGCGTCGATGCGTGATTGCCAGCACCGTGACGTCGGCAGACAAGGCACGGACGTGGTTCATGATGTCAGCCTCGGTGCCGTCGTCGAGAGCAGAACTGGCTTCGTCGAGAAACAGAACGCCCGGATTTCCATAGAGTGCACGCGCGATGGCAATGCGCTGGCGTTCGCCGCCCGATAATTTCAGTCCGCGCTCGCCGACATCGGTGGCAAAGCCTTCCGGCAACTGGTCGATGAATGAGAGGATCGCGGCCTTCGCTGCGGCGTCGCGCAGGCGCGCCTCGTCGTGTGGGCGGCCGAGCAGGATGTTGTCGGCCAGGCTTTCGTTGAGCAGCACGACATCCTGCGGGACCACCGCCACGGCGCGGTACCAGTCGGCACGTGAGATGGTGGCAAAATCGACGTCGTCTACCAGGATGCGGCCCTGTTGCGGCGCGATGGATTTCAGAGCGAGCTTGAAGACGGTCGATTTCCCCGCGCCGGTTTCACCTACGATGAATGTGATGGCGCCGCGGCGTGCGGTGAAGTTCACTTCGCCGATGCCGCGCCCATTGTCATAGGCGAAGCTCACATTCTCGAAACGGAGGCGGCCGTTGCAAAAGGTGAAGCTGGTGCCGGGCGCAGCGTCGTGCTCTTCCGGGGCCTGCCACATGGCCGTGAGGGGTGCCAGCTGTGCGCGCGAGCGGGCAAGATTGTCCATCGTGTTCGCGATCATTTCGAACGGGGCGTTGAGTTGCAGCAGCAGCGCATTGAAAAGAACGAGGTCACCAATGCTCAGGGCGCCGGCCCGATATTGCGGCAGAAGCAGCGCGAAATTGATCGCGAACTGCAAGGCGAGGCCAAGGCCCAGCAATCCGGATATGGTGATGCGTCCGATGATATAGGCGCGCCAGTTGTCGCGGACGTCGCGGGCCTTGGCTGTGAAGCGCTGGCTCATCCAGCCGTGACTGCCGAGCTGGCGCAGCGTCTCCATGGCATTCATGGCGTTGCCGACGAAACGGGCATTGTCCTGCGACGCAGCCATCGCGGCATCGAGCCGTGCCTGCGACCGACGTGCCGACATCACGGTCAGCGCGATGACGACCGTGCCATAGACAATCACCGTCGCCACCACTTGCAGGTTGATCAATGTTCCAAGCGTGATCAAGGTCAAGCCGATCTGCGTGGCAGCCGGGATCAAGACGATCAACGCGATCTGCATGATCACCGTCAGCGCATTGCGCCCCTGAGCGCCTGCATTCTGGATTTCAGCGGGATTATGCGTGACGAAAAAGTCGGCCCGCTTGCGCAGAATGCGATCGAAGAACTGCGTGCCGGCGATGAAGCCGAGATTTTCCGCCGTGATCACGGACAGGTTCTGAACGACGCGTAGCAGGGCGGACGCGAAGCCGATCAGGACGGCATAGCCAAGAAAGGCAGAGAGCAGATCGATCGCCATATCCTGCTTCGGGAGGCGGTCGATGAGGCGGGAGAACAGGTAGGGAGCGGCGACGTTGCTGGCGCTTGACAGGACCACAATGGCGGCAACCGAGAGTAGGGCGCGCCAGTCCGATTTCCAGTAGGCAATGAGAATCTCGGCGACCGGGCTTTTGCTGGCGGACGTTGTCATGATGGCCGTTCTGGTGGAGCCGGATTGGGCCGGCCTCGATATCAGAACGAAAACGCCATCACCAGCCGCGATCGGTCATCATGGAGCGATTCTGATTTCGACTTATGTCTAGCGGCTGCGCTTGCGCTGGACGGCTGCCGCCTTCGAGCGGTTCCGATTGTTCACTGTCGCGCGGGAACGCGAGCGGCGCGGCGTTTCGCGGGCGGCAGGCTTGTCGTCGCCCGCCGTGGTGCTGGCGAAGGACTGGCGGAGATTGTCGAGGCTGGAGGTGAGCGTGCCGACCTGTTCGGTGAGTTTTCGCGTCTCGTTCTGCTGGGCGGTGAGCAGCCGCTGCATGGTCTGTAGCTGGTCCTGTACGACCTGCAGCTGGTCGATGGACTGTTGCTGGGTGGCCTCGATGCCCTTGGTCTTTTCGATGATCTGCTCGGATGCCTGCGCGACCCGCGCCTGCTGCAGGCGGGCTGCGGTGAGCCGCTCGGGCTCGGGCGTGCTGCCGCTATAGGTGCGCCAGGCAAAGATGCTGCCGATGCCAAGGATCACGAGCATCAGGGCCACAGCCGTAATGATGATGGGCTGTTTGCCGATTTCGTGCAGAGGCGTTTGCGTGCCGCGTCGCAGCGGCGCGCGCGCTGGCGCGTCTTCCTCGATCGGGGGCAATGCCTGGTTCTGCAGGGCGCTCGTCGTCATCTCGACCATGAAGCTCAAAGTCCTCTGGCGGGCGATCGTTCCAGCCGGGCGGGAAGCCCGGGACGTGCATGAGTCCGCAGGCTCACGGTGAAGTTCAGCCAAATTAAGACGGGTGTCGGCGAAGTAAAGCGTCTATGCGAGCAATAGCGGAAAATAGGCCTAAAATTGAGCATTTTGGCTGACGTGATGACGACCAGCTGCCATCCTGATTATCGATCTAGCGGAGCGTCGCGCGCTGCTGGACGGCTGCCACGTAAGCGTCCCGGGACGGGCCGATATGACGGCGGCAGAGATCGACCAGCTTGGTGCGGTCGCCCACACGGAGCGCCTCGATCATGGCCAGATGTTCGTCACGTGACTTCGCCAGATGCTCCGGGCTCGCTGCCGTCATCGATCGCGCGCCATGGACCTTCTGCGCCATGGTCTGCACCAGTTCCACCAGATGCGGGTTTCCGCAGGCGCCGAACAGGACTTCGTGAAAGCGCATATTCGCGCGGAATGCAGCGCGGGCATCGCTGCGAGCCACAGCGTCGGTGTGCTGGGCCTGCACGGCCACTGCCTCCTTTGCACAGGCCTATCCGCAGCGACCGATCACGCTGATCGTGCCTTATGCGCCGGGCGGCGCGACCGATATCATCGGCCGCGTGATTGCGAATGAAATTTCGAACACGCTTGGCCAGCGCATGATCGTCGACAACCGCGCCGGCGCAGGTGGCAGCGTCGGTGCACAGGCGGCGACGCGCGCACCGGCTGATGGCTACACGCTGATGCTGGGTGCGCTGACCAGCCACTCGATCAAC
>CALRZK010000586.1:0-3332 GCA_943372615.1 Bradyrhizobium ivorense
GCTGGGCTACCGCAACGCCGGCTATCGCCTGAACCAAAGACCGGTACAGCCACCCGATCTTCCAGATCGGGTGCCGACAATGACGCTGTCATCACCCCCGCAAGAGCATAGCGAATTATGCAAAGCCCTCGCTTTCGCGGGTGATGACAAAACGAGGTGAAACAAACAAAAAAGCCCCGGTGCGAACCGGGGCTTTTGCTGTTTGATAGTAGGCTCTCAGCTCGCCGCCTTCGCCTCACGGCGGCGAGCGGTGAGGATGTACTCCGTGTAGCCATTCGGCTGCGTACGGCCTTCGAAGATCAGGTCGCAAGCGGCCTTGAACGCGACGCCATCGAAGCTCGGCGCCATGTTCTTGTAGATCGCGTCGCCCTTGTTCTGGCCATCGACGACCACAGCCATGCGCTTCAGCGATTCCATCACCTGGTCCTTGGTGATGACGCCCTGATGCAGCCAGTTGGCGAGATGCTGCGCGGAGATCCGCAGCGTGGCGCGGTCTTCCATCAGGCCGACGCCGTGAATGTCCGGCACCTTGGAGCAGCCGACGCCCTGGTCGATCCAGCGCACGACATAGCCAAGGATGCCCTGGCAGTTGTTGTCGATCTCCTGCTTCACATCATCGGGCGCCCAGTTCGACTGCGATACCGGAATGCTGAGAATGTCGCTGAGCTTGCCGCGGGCGCCGCCCTTGGCGAGTTCCTGCTGGCGGGCGATGACATTGACCTGATGATAGTGCAGGGCATGCAGCGTCGCCGCGGTGGGCGACGGCACCCATGCAGTGGTGGCGCCGGCCTGCGGATGGCCGATCTTCTGGGTCATCATGTCGGCCATCTTGTCCGGCGCGGCCCACATGCCCTTGCCGATCTGCGCATGGCCGGGAAGACCGTCGAGCAGGCCGGTATCCACGTTCCACTCTTCATAAGCCTTGATCCACGGCGTGGCCTTCATGTCGTTCTTGCGGATCATCGGGCCCGCTTCCATCGACGTATGGATTTCGTCGCCGGTGCGGTCCAAGAATCCCGTATTGATGAACATGATGCGCTTGGAGGCCTGCTGGATACAGGCTTTGAGGTTCACCGTGGTGCGGCGCTCCTCATCCATGATGCCGACCTTCATGGTGTTTTCGGGTAGCGACAGCATCTTCTCGACACGGCCGAACACTTCGCAAGTGAGCGCGACTTCTTCCGGGCCGTGCATCTTCGGCTTCACGATATAGATCGAACCGGTACGGCTGTTGCGCAGCTTGCCGGTTGCCTTGACGTCATGGATGCCGATCAGGCCGGAGATGGCCGCATCGAGCAGGCCTTCGGGAATCTCGTTGCCTTCGCTGTCGAGCACGGCGTCGGTGAACATGTGGTGGCCCACATTGCGCATCAGCAGCAGGCTGCGGCCATGCAGCGTGAGATCCTTGCCCGAAGCCGTCTTGTAGGTGCGATCGGCGTTGAGCGCGCGGGTCAGTGTCTTGCCACCCTTGTCGAAGTCGGCGGAGAGCGTGCCGTTCATCAGGCCGAGGGTGTTGCGATAGACGAGGACCTTGTCTTCGGCATCGACGGTGGCGACGCTGTCTTCCATGTCGAGAATGGTCGAGACGGCGGCTTCCATCAGCATGTCGGACACGCCGGCGGCGTCATCCTTGCCGATCGGCGAGGCGCGGTCGATCTGCACTTCGATATGCAGGCCGTTATTGACGAGCAGGATGGCGTTCGGCGCCGCGTGATCGCCGAGATAGCCGGCGAGTTGGGCTTCGTTCTTCAGCGCCGTCATGTTGCCGCTCTTCAGCTTGGCCGAGAGCTGGCCCGACACGATGCTATAGCCGGAGACATCGGTGTGGCTGCCGGTGGCGAGCGGCGCGGCAGCGTCAAGGAAGGCTTTTGCTTTCGCGATCACCTTGTCGCCGCGGGCCTTGTTGTAGCCCCTGCCGGATTCCGACGGATCATGCGGGATCGCATCGGTGCCGTAAAACGCGTCATACAGGCTGCCCCAGCGAGCATTGGCGGCGTTGAGCGCGTAGCGGGCATTGGTCAGCGGCACGACGAGCTGCGGGCCGCAGATCTTGCCGATTTCCTCGTCCACATTGGCTGTTTCAACCGGCTTGGTCGCAGGCTCCGGCAGGAGGTAGCCGATCTCCTTCAGGAAAGCGGTATAGGCTTCGAGATCGAAGGCCTTGCCCTTGTTGGCACGGTGCCAGTCGTCGATCTTGGCCTGCAGCGTGTCGCGCACCTTGAGCAGTTCGCGGTTCTTCGGGCCGAGGTCCTTGATGATGCCGGCTACGCCGGCCCAGAACGCATCGGGCTCGATCCCGGTCTTCGGGGCGGCCTCTTTGGCGACGAAGTCGAACAGGACGGGCGCGATCTGGAGACCGTGGGCGTCGATGCGTTTCATGATGCGTTTCTCTCAGGACAGGCGGCAATTAAGCTCTGATTTTGGGAACGTGCAGGCGAAGACTGCCAAAAGGACGGCGGTCTTGGGACGTTTTATGGTCCCGAGAGGTTTTAGCGCCAAAGCAGGGGGCCGGGAAAGCCCCCGCCATGGCGTCGCCGGCTCAGTGGCCGGGGGCGCGGCCGTGCGTATCGGGCGAGAAACGTTCCAGAACCACCTTGATCAGGATGGTGAACAGCGCCACGGCGGTCAGCATCGTCGCAGCGGCGAAGGCGCCCGCGACGTTGTAATCCTGATACAAAAGTTCAATCTGCAGCGGGAGTGTCGTGGTCTGGCCGCGGACATTGCCCGATACCACCGAGACTGCACCGAATTCGCCCATCACGCGCGCATTGCACAGGATCGCGCCATAGAGCACGGCCCAGCGGACATTGGGCAATGTCACTTTGATCAAGGTCGCAAAGCCGGAGGCGCCAAGCGTCACCGCGGCTTCTTCCTCATCGGTGCCCTGCACCTGCATCAACGGGATCAGCTCACGCGCCACGAAAGGCGCGGTGACGAACATCGAGGCGAGCACGATGGCCGGAAGCGCGAACATCACCTTGACGCCGAGGATTTCGATGATCGGTCCGAACAGGCCGGTGGTGCCATAGACGAACAGATAGGCGACGCCGGCGACGATGGGTGAGATCGAATAGGGCAGCTCGATCAGCGCAATCAGCAGCGTGCGGCCGGGGAAGGTGAACTTGGTCACGCTCCAGGCGGCGGCGAGGCCGAACAGGATGTTGACCGGCACTGCGATCAGCGCGGTGACGACGGTGAGGAAAATCGCATGCTGCGTGCCGGGCTCGTCGAGATTGCGGAAGAACACCGCGATGCCCTGCGAAAGGGCCGAGGAGAAGATCAGCGCCAGCGGCGCTATCAAAATCAGTAGTGTCAACACGAAGACGATGCCG
>CALRZK010000587.1:0-3331 GCA_943372615.1 Bradyrhizobium ivorense
CGGCCTCGCCCGCGAGGGCCAGATCATTGCCGGTGTGATCTACAATCCCGGCAATGAAGAACTCTATATGGCCGAGAAGGGCGCCGGCGCGTTCCTCAACGACAGCCGCCTGCGCGTGGCCGGTCGCCAGCAGCTGCATGACTGCGTGATCGCCTGCGGCCTCCCGCATATCGGCCGCGGTGACTTCGAACTCTCACGAAACGAAATGGCCGCGCTGCAGCCCAAGGTCGCCGGCCTTCGCCGCTTCGGCGCGGCTTCGCTGGACATGGCCTTTGTCGCTGCCGGCCGCCTCGATGGCTATTGGGAGCGCAACCTGCAGCCGTGGGACGTCGCAGCCGGCATCATCATGATCAAGGAGGCCGGTGGCCTCGTCAGCGATATCGACGGCGGCGACCTGTTGAAGACCGGCGATGTCGTGTGCGGCAATGAAGTCGTCCACAATTCGCTGGTGAAGATTTTGCGGCCGCTGTCGCGGAAGTGAGCGCGCCGCCCCGCTAAATCACAAAGCCCGGATGGCGATGCCATCCGGGCTTTTTTTTGAATTTGCCTAGCTGTGTGAAGGCGACGGAGAAGCAGCAGGCTCGGCCTTGTCGGCCTCGTCCTTCACCTCATCTTTCTTCGGCTTGTCCGGCGAGAACAGGTTCTGCACCCAGACGAAGAAGATCGGCACGAACAGCAGCGCGAGGATGACCACCGCGAGCATGCCACCGGCGACGCCCGTACCCAGCGCCTGCTGGCTCTTCGAGCCGGCGCCGGACGAGATCACCATCGGCAACACGCCGCAGATGAAGGCCATGCCGGTCATCACGATCGGACGGAAGCGCAACTTACAAGCCTCCATCGTCGAATCGTAAAGCGACATGCCCTGCGCACGGAGATCCTTCGCGAATTCGATGATCAGGATGGCGTCCTTCGCCGCCAGACCGATGATCGTGATCAGACCCACGGTGAAGTAGACGCCGTTTGGCATGTCGCGCAGTGTCGAGGCCGCCACCGCGCCAATGATGCCGAGCGGCACCGTCATCAGCACCGCGATCGGAATCGTCCAGCTTTCATACAGCGCGGCTAGGATCAGGAATACGACCAAGGCCGAGAGTGCGAGCAGGAACGGCGCCATCGAGCCCGACAGCTTCTCCTGCAGCGACTGACCGGCCCATTCATAGCCGAAGCCACGCGGGAGCTTTGCGGTCAGGCGCTCCATTTCGGCAATCGTATCACCCGAGGTGAAGCCTGGCTTGGCCTCGCCCGAGATACGGATCGCGGGATAGTAGTTGAAGCCGATGATCTGGCTTGGACCGCGTGCCCATTCCACCGTGGCGAAGGACGAGAACGGCACGAGCTGGCCGCGATTGTTCTTCACATTGTAGTTCAGGATATCCGACGCATTCATGCGTTTTGCCGCATCTGCCTGCACCAGCACGCGCTGCATGCGCCCGAGATTCGGGAAATCGTTGGTGTAGGCAGAGCCGAGATTGGTCGAGATCGTGTTGTTGATGTCCTCGAACGTCACACCGAATGCGCCCGCCTTTTCGCGATCGATCATCAGGTTGACGATCGGCGCCGCCGGCAGGCCCTCGATATAGGCGTTCTGGATGATCTTGCCGGCATTAGCCTCGGCGACGAGTTGATTTGCGGCCGCGACCAGCGCCTCATAACCCTTCTGGCCGCGATCCTGCAGACGGAAGCTGAAGCCGGCGGACACGCCGAGATTATCGACCGGCGGCGGCTGCTGCCCCGAGATCTCCGCGTCACGAACGCCAGCGAGATCCTTGTTGATGTCGTCAACGATCTGCGCTGCGGATTCCTTGTCGGAACGCTCGGACCAATCCTTCAGCGAGATGAAGGCCTGCGCGGTGTTGAGGCCCTGGCCGAGAAAGCTGAAGCCGGTCAGGAACACGACATTGGCGACGCCGTCCTTCTTCATCAGATAGTCTTCGACCTGCTTGATCGCGCCTTCGGTGCGGGCATAGGACGAATCCGACGGCGTCTGCACGTCGGTGGTGATGAACCCCTGGTCATCGACAGGCAGGAAGCCGCCGGGCATCCGGACGAAGGCCCAGCCGAGGCCGATGAGCAACGCGACATAGACCAGCATCAGACGTCCGGTGCGCTTCAGCGACCACGAGACCGTGCCGGTATAGCGATCGCGGACATTGTCGAGCCCGCGATTAAACCAGCCGAATATGCCCTTGTGCGAATGCCCGTGCCCCTTCTCGATCGGCTTCAGCATGGTCGCGCACAGCGCCGGCGTCAGCGACAGCGCGAGCAGCGCCGAGAAGCCGATGGCCGCGATCATGGTGACTGAAAATTGCTTGTAGACGATGCCGACCGACCCGGGGAAGAACGCCATCGGGATGAACACGCCCATCAGCACCAGCGTGATGCCGACGATGGCGCTGGTGATCTGGTCCATGGCTTTCTTGGTAGCTTCCTTCGGCGGCAGCCCGTCCTCGCTCATGATGCGTTCGACGTTTTCGACGACCACGATGGCGTCGTCGACGAGAATACCCACGGCGAGCACCATGCCGAACATGGTCAGCATGTTGATGGAATAACCGACCGTCAGCAGCACAGCGCTGGTGCCGAGCAATGCGATCGGTACCACGATGGTAGGAATGAGCGTGTAGCGGATGTTCTGCAGGAACAGGAACATCACGATGAAGACGAGGACGACGGCCTCGACCAGCGTCATCAACACCTTGTGGATGGCGGCATTGATGACCGGTGTGACGTTATAGGGAATCTCGATCTTGATATTGGCCGGGAAGTTGTTCGACAGCTCCTTCATCTTGGCGTCGATGGCGCCGGCGGTCGCGACGGCATTGCCTGCCGGCGACATCAGCACGGCAAGGCCGGCCACCGGTTTGCCGTTCTGGCGCGTCTTGAACTGATAATTGAAGCCGGCGATCTCGACCCGCGCGACATCGCGCAGACGGACGGCCGAGCCATCGGGATTGGCGCGCAGAACGATGGCGCCGAATTCCTCGGGCGTCGTGAGCTGTCCCTTCACTAGCACCAGAGCCGACGTCCTCTGATCCGTCGGGCTCGGCTCCGAGCCGATCGCGCCGGATGCCACCTGTGCGTTTTGGGCCGTGACGGCCTTGCTAACGTCGTCGGATGTCAGATTGTAGCCGACCAGTTTGGCCGGATCGACCCAGACGCGGAGCGCGCGTTCGGTCGAGTAGAGCTGTACACGGCCGACGCCGGGAATGCGTCGGATTTCACCCACGATGTTGCGCATCATGAAGTCACCGAGGCCGACCTCGTCGAGGCTGCCGTCGGTCGAACTCACGGTGATGATCTGCAGCACCTGCGCAGACGCTTCCTGAAT
>CALRZK010000588.1:0-3327 GCA_943372615.1 Bradyrhizobium ivorense
TTGCGAAACGAGCCATTCGAGTGCTTCGTTTGCGCTCTGGCCGCGCTTGTCGAGCGCATGATTGAGTTCGACGATCACCCAGGGATTATGCTTGCGGAGGGTTCGTTCGGCTCCGCGCAGAACTTCGAAATCAAAGCTGTCGACGTCGATCTTGATGCAGTCGAGGCGTGTCACGCCCAATCGGTCGATGGCGTCATCGAGTGTCAGGAAGTCGTATTCCTGTTTTTCGGCGTCCTTGCCCCAGATCCGGAAGATGCCGTCCTCATGGCGTCCCGACCGGGCGCCAAGAGCAATTTGGTGCGGATTGATGTTGGTCCGGCCGTGATGGGCTACGTTCCGTTTGAGCAACTCGATCGTCGATGTCGGCTCAAATGAGTGGATCTGCCCCTGCGGGCACAGCCGCGACATCAGGATCGAATAATAGCCGACATTCGCGCCGATATCGAAGATGGTCCAGTCGGCTTGCGCATTCTCCACGAACCAGCGTTTGGTCTGGAGCTCGCAATACGGATAGTAGTCCGTAAAGCTCTCATAGAACGCCACCATCTCGATGGGGTCATGGCCCGGTACGTAAGTGACTGCTTTATCCATAGATCGAATGCCTTTGAGAAAAACTGCAGTCTGGCTGTTAGCCAATCCGGTGCGACTGTCGAGGCCGCTTAATCTATATTCCAAGCATTCAAGCACAGCCCCCCTGAGGGGCGCCATCTGCCTGATGCGCTGGACTATTGCCTCCGTATTAAGGAATCCGATCTCAGGAATTGGGCGGTGAGATGCGTCTCAGCAAGGCGCGGGCAATACGCCGCGGATGCAGTCTCGACATTTCTGGAATGGGCGCAGGAGTTGCCGCCGGGGCTGTCTTTTCCGCATAAGTGGCTGTCTCTTCCGCACGAGCAACTTGCGGCGGATCAGCTTCTGTGGGGGCTGCTGCTGGCAGCCCGCCGGGATAGAACATGTTCTGATTGGCTTCAAACGCAGCCATCAGCTCCTTGTAGCTCATCGCAGTTGCGGCGCCGAGTTCGGTCTCCATGACAAGGACATCGAGGCCGCGATCGACGTCGATCAGGGACTGGAGCCGCAAGCGATAGGTGACGAGGACCTGCGCGGCGCAATCGGGAAGACCGAACAGCGAAAACAGCGCAGCCAGTTTCAGGAGCTTTTCTGCGCCAAAGCTCTGCGAAAACTTGCTCCATTCCGGGCTGCCGACATCGCGCAAGTAAAGCGCGTCGCCCTGATAGGGGCGCCCGGCGATGCTCTGTGCCGGCATGCTGAGCTGATAGCGATGCGGGAGAGCTGCGGCAGAATAAGAGCGCGTCGTCAGGCCGAACAGATCGAACCCGTTCTTCCGCATGAAGCGATCTGTATTGTGGAACGTATGTTCGGTCGGATCATCCGAGCCGTAGAAGTTTACTTCTGCGCACAGCCCGAGGATGCGGCGGTCTGCCAGGCTTTCCTCCAGCGATTGCAACACGTCGAAATCGTCACTGTCGATATCGATCTTGACGAAGTCGACCGACGAGAAGCCGATCTGGCCGAGATAGTCCGGCAAAAACAGGCGATCGGGCTCGGTGAGTTTTGCCTCGGTCCAGGCATTGATTTCGACCTTCTCTGTCGGCGAGAAGTTCTTGATGCGATCGGCCATGATGTTCATGGTCCGATTGACCGCAAAGCGGCTCCAGGGGTTACGCGAATTTGGTGGACGGCCACCGCGGCGCTTGCTGATCGCGTGTTCTGCGGGCACGCCAACGAAAGCAGCCTTGAAATTCACTTTCTGCGATGGCTCGGCCTTCTGAAGGCGTTCGACCTCATCAATATTGGGATCGAAACCGATGGCTGCGAGACGGTCGCCAAAAACGCGCCATGTCGCATCGAGGCCGCCTCCGCAGCCCACGTCGACGAGCACAAAGTCCTCATCCTTGAGTGACTTCGCAATGAATTCGGCGAAGGCGCCGCGATTACCCAGCATTTCCATGACGCATCCTCTATCATGGTGGTCAATTGTTGATAAGCGCAATTCAGATTTGTACAGGGCAAAACGACTGAGGCAGGCTCATCGCCTGCCTCGTAACTATTCAATATCGGTGCGCAGCATTAGCTCACGAATGTCTTGCTGCGCTTGTCACTGTTGGCACCGGTCATCTGGTCGTAAATCCAGGCATAGGTCTTGGTCATGCCGTCGATCAGGCGCACAGATGGCTCCCAGTTCATTTCCTTGAGGATCAGCGTGTTGTCGCTGTTGCGCCCGCGGACACCCTTGGGGGCGTCGAGCTTGTAGTTGCGCTTGACCTTGACATTGGCGATCGTCTCGACTGTCGAGACGAGCTGGTTGATCGTTACCAGTTCGCTGGAACCAAGATTGATCGGGTAGAGGATGTCGCTCTCCAGGATCGCCTTTGTTCCACGCACGCAATCGTCAATATACATGAAGCTACGGGTCTGTTCGCCGTCGCCCCAGATCTCGATCTCGTTGGTCTTGGAGAGCTGGGCCTGGATGATCTTGCGGCAGATGGCAGCAGGGGCCTTTTCGCGACCGCCGTCATAGGTTCCCCATGGACCATACACGTTGTGATATCGCGCGACCCGGGTCTGGATGCCGAAATCTTCCATGAAGTGGTGGGCCATACGTTCCGAGAACAGCTTTTCCCAGCCATAGCCGTCTTCCGGCATGGCGGGATAGGCGTCGGCTTCCTTCAGAGCGGTGACATTGGCGTCGGTCTGCTTGCCGGCGGCATATACGCAGGCGGATGACGAATAGAAGAAGCGCTTTGCTCCGACCTCACGAGCGGCCATGAGCATATGCGTCGATGTGAGGACCGACAGCATGCAGAGTGCTTTGTTGTTCTCGATGAAGCCCATGCCGCCCATATCGGCGGCCAGGTTGAAGATATTGACGGTGTCCTTGGTGGCCTTCCGGCAGTCATCGAGGAGGCTGACATCCAGCGTCAGGCTCTCAACGTCTGGGAAATGCTGGTACCACTCTTCCAGCGGCTTGCGGTCGACGGCGCGAATGCGCGTATAGCCTTTGTCTCGCAGGTTGGACACGAGGTGCCCGCCGATAAAGCCGCCCGCGCCAGTGATCAGCACGGGGTCGTTCTTGTCCAATTCGTAATTGCTCATGGGAACCTGCGGCAGGACGTACAGAATTTTGGCGGAAACTAGTCGATCGATGTTCGATTGCTAACTATAAAAGCGCCTTGGAAAAGTCATTGTGTGAAACATCCAAGACACTGACGCCACACAAATAATTACTAGACATTCTGACGCTCTGCGGGCGGCGATGCGCTGCTCCGCTCTACAGCGTCGTTATTATGTCCATGATAGGACTAA
>CALRZK010000589.1:0-3320 GCA_943372615.1 Bradyrhizobium ivorense
TGGTGGTGGCGGGATGGAAGCCCTTCTTCTGGCCGTCCGACAGCTTGTCGAACGCAGCCTTGTCCTTGGTCGGAGCTTCTTCGAACGCCTTGCGGATCGCGGCCTTCAGGTCGTCCGGCAGGTCGGAGTTGTAGGCATAGGGGCCATTGATGATCGGGGACGACTTGTTGATGATGCGGAAATCATCCTTCTTCATCGCCGAGCCATCGGCATTCTTCAGCATGCCCTTGTGGAGCATCTGCTGCAGGGTAGAGTCCGCATCATTGGTCCACTGATTGGCGGCGACATCGACAGTGCCCTGCGCCAGCGCGAGCATCGCGTTTTCGTGGCTGCCGGTGAACACGACCTTGCTGAAGAAAGCGTCGGCGTCGCGGATGCCCATCTTGTCGAGCTCGAAGCGCGGCACGTTGTTGCCAGAAGTCGAGTTCGGATCGACGAGGCCGAGATTCTTGCCCTTGAGATCTTGCACGGTCTTGTAGGGGCTCGAGGCCTTGACGAAGAACACCGAGTAATACCCGGTGGAGCCATCGATATTGATGTCGTTGGCGAAGGCATCGGTCTTCACGCCGGTGAGACGGGCGCGGGCGAACGAGGCCGAGCCGTAGCTGGCGAGATGGATGTTGCCCGAGCGCTGGCCTTCGATGACGGCCGCGTAGTCATTGGCGATACGCAGATTGACCTTCACGCCCAACTCCTTGGAGAGATAGGCAGTGAACGGCGTCCAGCGCTCGGTGACGCCCGAGGCGTTCTCGGCCGGCACGACAGCGAAGGTCAGTTCGGGATATTTGGCCTTGTAGTCCTGTGCCGAGGCGGAGCCGGCGGCGAAAGCGAGCACGGCGGCGCCGAGCACGATGGAGCGACGATTGATCATGGCAATCCCTGCGCGATCTGGAGAGGTGACGGAGTTTCTTATTGGTAGACGGAGCGTCTATCGCCGCGATGACAGCATACGCCTGAAATGCAGGCACACGTCATCGTGGCAATTCGGTCAGGCGACGGCGGCAGCGCCGTATTCCGGCACGCGCACGCCGGCCGGTGCATGCACCGGCGCCGATCCCATCACCTCATCGGCTTCGAGATCGTAGAGTTCGCGTGCAATATGTTCGGTGAGCTGTGCAGGCACGCCGTCGAATACGACGCGGCCGGCCGACATGCCGATCAGGCGATCGCAATAAGTGCGCGCCAGATCGAGTGAGTGCAGATTGCACATCACCGTAATGCCGAAGTGCTTGTTGATGCGCAGCAGCGCATCCATGACGATGCGGGTGTTACGTGGATCGAGCGAGGCGATCGGCTCGTCGGCGAGAATAATGTCGGGCTGCTGCACCAATGCGCGGGCAATCGCGACACGCTGCTGCTGGCCACCGGAGAGTTGATCGGCGCGCTGCGAGGCATATTGCGCCATATCGAATTGTTCGAGCGCAGACATCGCCATTGCGCGGTCCTGCTCCGGCCACATCTGCGTCAGCGAACGCCATTGCGGCATGCCAGCCAGACGACCCATCAACACATTGGTCAGCACGTCGAGACGGCCGACGAGATTGAACTGCTGGAAGATCATGGCCGAGCGCGCACGCCACTTGCGCAGCTCACGGCCCTTGAGCGCCGTGACATCAAGGCCATCGAAGGTGATGCGGCCCGACGTCGGCTCGGCCAGACGATTGACCATGCGCAGCATCGTCGACTTGCCGGCGCCTGAACGCCCGATCACGCCAACAAAGGAGCCCGGCGCGATCTCGAAATTCGCATTATCGACCGCCGCCTTGGCGCCGAAACGGCACGTCAGGCCTTCGACTGCAAGCATGAGTTACTCCAGCGTTAATAGACAGTGCACGCCTATCGCTGGCGAATGACAGCGATGTGACGCGCCTGTCACAATGCTCAACCCGCAGCCCTGCAGCCCTTGCAGACGGAATTTCATTCTTGCGTCACGCCGCCGTCACGAAACCCTCTGATGACGTGCGCGCCCACTACAGGTCATGGATGTGTCATGGTTGGAAAGATGTTGTCGCTCGATCCCGTGATCGAGCCGAGCGCGAAACTCAAGGACGCAACATTCGGCCGCTACAACGAGGTGGGCGCACGCACCGTGCTGCATGAAGTGTCCATGGGCGACTACTCCTATGTGGAACACGAATCCCAGATCGCTTACGCGACCATCGGAAAATTCTGCTCGATCGCATCGCTGACCCGGATCAATCCCGGCAATCATCCGATGCAGCGCGCCTCGCAATCGCATTTCACCTATCGCGCCAGCGCCTACTTCCCCGGCGAGGCCGACGATACCGACTTCTTCGCATGGCGCCGCGAGCACCACTGCACGCTTGGCCATGATGTCTGGATTGGCCATGGTGCCGTGGTGTTGCCCGGCCGGCATGTGGGCACCGGCGCTGTGATCGCTGCGGGCGCCATCGTCACCAAGGATGTGCCGCCCTACACGATTGTCGGCGGCAATCCGGCGCGACCGATCCGGCGCCGTTTCAGCGCAGTGGTGGAACAGGGTCTGATGGATCTCGCCTGGTGGGATTGGGACCACGAGACATTGCGACAGGCGTTGCCGGATTTCCGCGCCTTGTCGGTGGAAGACTTCTTGAGCAAATATAAGGGCGTCAAGGCGACGCAGCAGATGGACGTGACATGACTGAAATTTACATCGAAGGCGGACGAACCCTGCTCGGCCAGGAGATCGGTGAAACCTCGCTCACGATCTCCGGCAGCAGCATCGCGGATGTCGGCAACACCGCACATGGTGCGTTGGGGATCGATGCGCGCGGCCTTCTGGTCATGCCCGGCATTGTCGATATCCATGGCGATGCCTTCGAGCGCCAATTGATGCCACGCCCCGGCGTCGATTTCCCCGTCGATGTCGCGCTCATCGACAGCGACAAGCAGGCCATCACCAACGGCATCACCACGGTTTTCCATGGCACCACCTGGTCCTGGGAGCCCGGCCTGCGCGGTGCAGAGAATGCGCGCAGTCTGCTGTCGGCGATTGAAACACTGCGCCCGCATCTCGCCGCGGACACACGTTTCCACCTGCGGCAGGAGACCTTCAATCTCGATGCCGAGGACGAAATCATCGGCTGGATCAAGGCCGGCCGTATCGACCTGCTCGCCTTCAACGACCACATGGATCTCACCGGCATTGCCAAACCGGCGAAGCGCGCAAAGATGATCGAACGCACCGGCCTCAGCGCCGAGGCCTTCGACCAGTTGGTGGCCCGCGTGCTCTCTCGTGCCGATCAGGTGCCGGGCTCAATCAAGCGACTCGCCGAGGCGGCAAATGCGGCTGGTGTCGCGACGCTGTCCCACGACGACAG
>CALRZK010000590.1:0-3315 GCA_943372615.1 Bradyrhizobium ivorense
CATTCCATTCTTGGCCGGCTCACGGTAGAGCCCGGCCGCCATCGCTTCCCGCTCGGCATCGGTGGTCCGCGCGAACTGGCGAAGAACCGGATCGTACTGGTCGGCGATGCCGCTCACGTCGTGCCGCCCATCGGCGCCCAGGGCCTCAATCTCGGTTTGCGCGACGCGTCCGATCTCGCCGATGTTGTGCGCGACGCTGGCATCGCTGGTCAGGATATCGGCGCCGCCGATGTCATCGCCCGCTACACCAGCAAGCGCCGCAGCGATATCGCCTCGCGCACTTTCGCCATCGACATGGCCAACCGCTCACTGCTCAACGAATTGCTGCCGGTTCAGGTGATGCGTGCGGTCGGCATGCACGCCATGGGCGCCATCGGCCCGCTGCGCCGGCTCGCCATGCGCGAGGGACTGTCGCCAAGCTGGCGGAAGCGCGCCTCTTAAGGAAACGCGATCTGGCCTGACTTCAGGAAATACATCACCGAAGTGAGAGTCAGCACCGAGACGAAAGTGCCAAGCAGCACGGCCACCGAGGCCGGCTCGATCCAACTGTCATATTGCCGCGCGATCACGAATACATTGAGCGCCGGCGGCAATGACGCCAGCAGCACCGCCGTTGCCGCCCACACCGGTGGGAACGGCCCCAGCGCCAGCATCAGACCGAACACGATCAGTGGATGCAGCAGCAGCTTGATGAAGATCAGGCCCGGAATTTCCCACGGCACCCGACCGAGCGGACGCAGCGCCACGGTCACGCCGAGCGCGAACAGCGCCACGGGCGCCGCCGAGTTCTGCAGGAACAGCAACATGCCATCCACGGCAACGGGCATCTGGATGTGAAACGCCGCGACAGCCGCCCCGAGATAGGCGGCAACGATCAGCGGATGCAGCAGGATGTGCTTGACGACGATGCCGATGGTCGGCAGCAGCGGCCGTTTCTCCGGCGCCGTCAACGCCATCATCAGCGGCGCGATCGAGAACAGAAAGATGCTGTCGAAGCAGAACACGAGCGCCGTCGGCACCGCCGCTGATGGCCCGAGTACGGCCAGCGCCAGCCCCGGCCCCATATAGCCGATATTGCCATAACCACCCGCAAGCCCCGCCATGCCTGCTTCGCGCATGGTCAGCCGGCCGAGAAACTTGCCGGTGCCGACCGACAGAAAAAACGCCGTTGCAGTCGCCAGCGTGGTGCCGATCACGAAAGGCAGATTGTTCAGTTCCTCGAACGGCGTTTTCGCCATGATGCGGAAGAACAGCGCCGGCAGCGAGACATAGAGCAGGAAGAAGTTCATCCAGGCGAGGCCGCTCTCGGGCAGACTCTTCATTTTGCCGCAAGCGAAACCGATGAAGATCAGACCAAAATATGGCAGCGCTAGATTGAGGACGTCCATCATCGGGTGGCATTCGCCTTTATCGTTCAGGCCCGACCTGGCAGCCGGATCATATTCTTTATGGACAAAGATAGTCTCCGTCCAAGATTTTGAACGCGCTCGCCCCGCATGCATGATCTTCGCGCAACGCAGGCGATCGCGCGGGATTGGCTACCCAATATTGCCGCCCTCGCATTCGACGGAACAGCCCGGCTAGTCATATCGTCGAATGCGACAGCTTCGCTCTTCTCATATTGCGCATGACGCGCTAGGCCGTCGGTATTGAGCGGCCCTATCGGAAGCGCAACGACGCTTCGGCTCACTGTCATGGCATGACGTCATGGCGCGGACCTTTTGTTGTCGCGCCAATTGCCTGACATGCCGGTCGCCTCACCCCCACAGCATAATCAAGACCGTTGAAAGGATTCGCTCGCCCATGGCCCATCTGAGCCGCCGCGCCATTCTCGCTGCCCCGCTTCTGCTGCCGCTCGCAGCCCATGCACAGTCCGCCTATCCTTCGCGCCCCGTGCGTGTCATCGTTCCATACCCTGCTGGCGGCGGCACCGATACCTGGGGGCGCCTTGCAGTCGAGGGCATGCAGGCCGAACTCGGAGGCACAATGCTCGTCGACAATCGCGGTGGCGGCAATGGCATCATCGGCACCGAAGCCGTCGCCAAGGCCGATCCAGATGGGCACCAGCTCCTTTTCACGATCACCTCGCATATCCAGGTGCCCGTGGTGATGCGTCGCTTCACCTATCAGCCGGTCGCGGACTTCGCGCCGATCGGCCGTCTCAGTTACACCGCACTCGCTTTCTGCGTCGGTCCCAAGGTGCCTGCGGAAGTCACGACGATGCAGCAATTCATCGAATGGGCAAAGGGCAAGGATCTGTCGCTCGGCAACTATGCGGCAGGCTCGCACGGTCACGCCTTTGCTGTCTTGTTGGCACGCGAGGCGAAACTAAAGTCCGTCAACATCGCCTATCGTGGCGAAAGCCCGATGCTGCAGGACATGCTGGGCGGCTCCATCGATGGCGGCTTCCACTCCATGGCGGCTGCGGGCGCGATGGTGCGCGATGGCAAGATCCGCGCCCTCTCCGTCGCCGGCAGCAAGGAGCGCATTGCAAGCCTGCCGAACGCACCGACCATGATCGAGCTCGGCTATTCCGACTACTTCGGCTTCACCGGATTCTCCGGCCTTTTCGCGCCTGCCAAGACGCCGCAGCCGATCGTCGACAAGCTCGCCGCAGCCTTCCAGGTCGCGGCCAACAAGCCGCTGGTCAAGGAGCGCCTGATCGGCATGGATACCGTGCCGGCCTATCTGCCGCCAGCCGAGTTCAAGGTCGAAGTCGAACGCGCCTTGAAGCAGTGGACCGAAATCGTCGAGGCTCTCGACCTCCGCATGGACGGCTGATCCGCCTCTGCAAGACCTGACTTCCATGGCGCGGCGGCGATCCCGGATCACCGCCGCGTTGCCGTTTCCTCGTCCATGCCCCGGTCAGCTGGGCGCAAGCATAACTTCCTATATCCGGTTACCCGCTGACCTCGCTGACCTTGCTTGGTCCGTGGTGGCCAACGGGTGGCCCCATCGACCAATTACCTGCTGCAGCTGTCGCAAATCCGTTGCTTTGCCTCTAGCATCGGCCACAATCCTGGTTTATTCGACCGACTATGATCAAAGCCCGGACCGCCAAATTTCAGATCGGACAGATCGTCCGTCACCGGATCTATTCGTTCCGGGGCGTCGTGTTCGACATCGATCCGGTGTTCAACAACACCGAGGAATGGTGGCAGTCGATCCCGGAGGAAGTCCGGCCGCATAAGGATCAGCCTTTCTACCACCTGCTCGCCGAGAATTCGGAATCCGAATACATCGCTTATGTGTCCGAGCAGAACCTCGTCCCTGACGAGACCGGCGAGCCGATCCGTCACTCCCAGGTCGCCGAGA
>CALRZK010000591.1:0-3301 GCA_943372615.1 Bradyrhizobium ivorense
GATCGATCTCGGCATCCATCTTCTCCGGTGTCGGGATCGCGGTGTACCAGATCTTTGAGAGATCGCCGTCCTGCGCGGCGGCAATCAAGCCGTCGCGATGCTCTTTGGCGAGAGGTTCGAGCCGGGCGTGAGGGCCGCTAAGGGTGACAGGTTCAAGCCACGGCATCGATCGTCCTTTCCATCGTCATTGCGAGGAGCGCAGCGACGAAGCAATCCAGAGCCACACGAAGAAAGACTGGATTGTCGCTACGCTCGCAATGACGGCTACGTTACTTATTGAGAAAATTCAGCGGCAGACCACCGCGCGGCCAGTCCATCGCGACCAGCTCGCCTTTGCCCGACAGCGTGATGTAGGCCGTCTTCAGCTCCGGTCCGCCGAACGCGATATTGGTCGTCACGCGATCGCCCGTCTCCACTTGTTCGACCAATTTGCCGTCCGGCGCAATCACCGAAATGCAGCCGCTCACAAGCGTGGCGACGCAGACATTGCCCGACGCCTCCACCGCCAGCGAGTCGAACATCTGGTAGCCGCCGAGACCGCAGATCGGACGCCCGCGCTCGCCGCGATAGATCGTGTCGGCCGCCACCACTTCGCCGGGCGCGCCGACATTGTAGGCCCACAAACGGCCGGTCGGCGTCTCGGCGATATACATGGTCTTCTCGTCCGGCGAGAGACCGATGCCATTGGCGGGCAGCACGCCGATCACCTGCTCGGTGATCTCACCCATGCCAGGCTTGATGTAATAGGCGCCGCCGACATCCATGTCGCGCGCGCGGCGCTTGCCAAGTTCGCTGAACCACAAGCCGCCCTGCTTGTCGAAGACCAGGTCGTTGGGACCCTTGAGATTGTGTTCGCCGCATTTCGTGAACAGCGTCTCGACCTTGCCGCTCGTCAGATCGACGCGCTGGATCGAACCGCCGATATATTCGTGCGGCTCCGGCGCGTGCGGCATCAAGGTGCCGCGCGACGGCACCCAGCTGAAGCCGCCGTTATTGGTGATGTACATCTTGCCGTCCGGGCCGAGCGCGGCGCCGTTCGGGCCGCCCGGAATCTTGGCAACAACCTCCTTGCGGCCATCGGGATAGACCCGCGTCAATTGCTGCGCGCGGATTTCCACCAGCACCACGGAGCCATCCGGCATCACCACCGGGCCTTCGGGAAATGCGAGATCGGTGGCGAGAACGCGGATGTTTGGGCTGGACATGGGCTAGCTCTCCCTTGGATTTTCTTGGTGTCACCGATCACTGCCGGCGCGTGAATGAGGGAAGTAGATCAAACCACCCTCACCCTGCCAAGCCGCGCAAATGCATGGCCACTTGCACGCCAGCGCCATTCCGCTTTAGCTGCGACCACAATCACAAGAAAAGCCGAAAGGGAGCTCATGTCCGAAACGTCAGACGAAGTCCTATATTCCGTCGCCGACAATATCGCGACCATTACGCTTAATCGCCCCGAGCGCATGAACACCATTTCGCGGGAGATGCTGGCACAGCTCAGCGCCCTCTTCCTCAAGGCCGATGCCGATCCGGACGTCCGCGTCGTCGTCCTGACCGCCGCCGGTCGCATGTTCTGTGCGGGTCTCGACATGGTCAGCGCCACCCAGGGCAAAGGCATCGGCTCAGCCAATGACGCCAACAGTTCGCGCACCACGCTGGACATGAAGTCGGCGCAGCCGATCGTGATGTTCAACATGGAGAAGCCCACCATCTGCCTACTCAATGGTGCAGCCGCCGGCTATGGCATGGACATCGCGCTCAATTGCGACATCCGCATCATGGCGGAGAGCGCAAGATTTGCGGCGGCGTTCGTCAAGCGCGGTGTGGTGCCGGAATCCGGCGGCACCTGGTTTCTGCCCCGCATGATCGGCTGGGCGAAGGCAGCCGAATTGATCTTCACCGGCCGCACGCTCTCGGCGCGCGAAAGCCTCGACATGGGACTGACCAACGAAGTCGTCGCCGATGCCGAACTGCAGGCCCGCGGCCGTGCTGTCGCCACCGAGATCGCAGCCAATGCGCCGCTGGCCGTGCAGGCCGCCAAGCGGATGATGCGCGCCGGCCTCTCCGAGAACTTTGGCGAGCATGTCCATCACGTCTTCCTGCAATTGCTGCCCCTCTTCCGCACCGAAGATTTTCGCGAGGGCATGGCGTCCTTCCTCGAAAAGCGCCCTGCTGACTTCAAAGGCCGCTAGACGTCTGTGCAACGCGATACCGCGGCGCTTGTGCGCCGCGGCGACGATTGCCACGGCATCTCGCTTTCCAAGCCACAGGCTTGGTGCATACTCCCGTCATTCGAGCTGCATCATGCAAGCCTGCGCAGACAGGCGATGCGGTTGATCGAACCACAGGGAGGACAAATCATCATGCATGACTTGAAAGTCCTGCGAGCCATGACGCTCGCCTGCTTCGCCTTAGCGTTGACTGCCACTGCCAGCCAAGCCCAGAAGAAATACGACACCGGCGCCACCGATACCGAAATCAAGATCGGCAATATCATGCCCTATAGCGGGCCGGCCTCGTCCTACGCCACCATCGGCAAGACCGAGGCGGCCTATTTCAAGATGATCAACGAGAAAGGCGGCATCAACGGCCGCAAGATCACCTACATCTCCTACGACGACGCCTATTCGCCGCCGAAGACCGTCGAGCAAGCGCGCAAACTCGTCGAGAATGACGAAGTGCTGTTCATCATGAACCCGCTGGGTACGCCGGGAAACACCGCGATCCAGAAATACATGAACGCCAAGAAAGTGCCGCAGCTGTTCGTCTCCACCGGCGCTGCAAAATGGGCCGATCCCAAGAACTTTCCATGGACGATGGGATGGCAGCCCAGCTACCAGGCCGAAGCGCGCATCTATGCGCAATACATCATGAAGAACCATCCCGGCAAAAAGGTCGGTGTACTCTACCAGAACGACGATTTCGGCAAGGACTACATCAACGGCCTGCATGAAGGTTTTGGCGACAAGCTGAAGGACTATATCGTCGCTGAGGTGCCCTACGAGACGGCATCGCCGACGGTGGACTCACAGATCGTGCAGATCAAGGCTGCCAATCCCGACATCTTCGTCAATATCGCCACACCGAAGTTCGCAGCACAGGCGATCAAGAAGGTCGGCGAGATGGGTTGGAAGCCGGTCCATATCCTCACCAATGTCTCGGCGTCGGTCGGCAGCGTGATGAAGCCGGCAGGTTATGCAAACTCACAAGACGTGTTGAGTGCAGCCTATATGAAGGATCCCAAGGATCCGACATGGAAGGACGACGCCGGCATGAAGGAATGGAGCGCCTTCATGGATAAATA
>CALRZK010000592.1:0-3300 GCA_943372615.1 Bradyrhizobium ivorense
CGATCCAGTCGGCGACATAATTCACGGTGCCGGCACCCACCGGCTTCACATTGTATTGCGGCGCGCCGGCCGAGCCCTTGGCCTGGGCGGCGGTGATGAACTCCGCATCCTGCATCGCCGCCAGCACGACCTTGGCGCGGGCTTCGGCGCCTTCGGGATTGCGGTTGGGGGCAAGGCGCGACGGCGACTTCACGAGACCGGCCAGCATGGCGGCTTCGGCGATGGTGACGTTCTTCGCGCTCTTGCCGAAATATTTTTGCGCGGCGGCTTCAACGCCATACGCGCCGGAGCCGAAATAGACACGGTTCAGATAGAGTTCGAGGATCTGGTTCTTCGAGTGCTTGCGTTCCAGCCAGAAGGCGAGCTCCACCTCCTGCAGCTTGCGCTGCATGGTGCGTTCCTGGGTCAGGAACAGGTTCTTGGCGAGCTGCTGGGTCAGTGTCGAGCCACCCTGCGACACGCCGCGATGCATCAGGTTGGCCGCCGCCGCACGCGCGATGCCGATCGGATCGACACCCCAATGCGAATAGAAGCGGCGGTCCTCAATCGCGATGAAGGCTTTTGGCAGATAGGGCGGCAGGTCCTTGATCGACACATTGTCGCCGGCCTGTTCGCCGCGCGTGGTCAGCACGGTTCCGTCCATGCCGACGATCTGGATGGTCGGCGGGCGCTTCGGAATCTCCAGCGACTGGATCGGCGGCAGATGCGCACCGACATAGACGATGGCGCCGCCGATCAGGATCGCGGCCCACAGGCCGAGCACGGCGGTCCAGTAGAACATCCGCTTGATGCTGCGGCCGAAGCCGCCGCGGCTCTTGCTGCGCGCCTTGCTGGCGGTGCGGCCCTTGCGCGGCTTTTCCGCCGGCTCGCGCTTCGGCGCTTTTTTCGGACGCTCTTCATCGCCGCCGGGCACGCGGTCGTCAGCAGACAGGCGCAAATCGGACAATGCCGCCGAGATGCCGAATGTCGGCTCCTTGCGTCCACCGCCCTTTTTCTTGCCCCACGCCATACGCAAACACCACGCTCCGTTACCGGTCAGCGTATCGGCAGCGGTTTAAGGCGCCGTAAAGCGAAGATTAACGGTTAGGAAACGGAGTTCCATCTGGTGCGTTAGTGTCGCGCGATGTGAATGCCATGCAGGAAGTCATTGAACTCGTGCGCGGAATTCGCTCAAGTAAGACGAAGCGCGCGCGTGATCCGCGCATGGGGAAGGCGATCCAGGCGTGAGTATCGATCCGGCCAGTACCGGCCAAATCCCCGCCGCGGTCACCGACCCGCAGCGCCTGATGGTGCTGCACAGCTATGATATGCTGGACACCGGCCCCGAGCCGGAATTCGACGACATCGTCATGCTCGCCCGCCAGATCTGCGGCGCGCCGGTGGCGCTGATTTCTCTGGTCGATGCCGATCGGCAATGGTTCAAGGCGGTGTCGGGCTTCGACATCTGCGAGACGTCCATCGATCAGTCGGTCTGTGCCCATGCGCTCGCGATCCCCGAAACGCTCAACATCGCAGACCTCACGCTCGATCCGCGTACAAATGACAATCCGCATGTCACCGGCGAGCCGCATCTGCGCTTTTATGCCGGGGCGCCGCTGATCGCGGCGGAAGGCGTCGCCATCGGCACCGTCTGTGTGGTGGACACCGTGGCAAGGCCCGGCGGCTTGCGGCCGGACCAGCTCGCTGCACTGGAAGCGCTGGCGCGGCAGGTGATGACGCAGTTCGAATTGCGCCGCGATCTCGTGCGTGCCTATGGGCAGGCGCGCGGCCACGTTGCTGCGCCGTCGGTCGTCGCCGACGATCGTCACGGCGACCTGGCGGCGCGTTATTACACGCTGTTCAATTCGCTGGATGTCGGCTTCTGCGTGATCGAACTCGCTTTCGATGCGGACGGTTCGCCGCGCGATTACAAATTCGTCGAGGTCAACACGGCCTTCGCCGACCAGACGGGATTGAAAGACGCTGCCGGCAAATGGATGCGCGATCTCGCGCCCGAGCACGAGCAGCACTGGTTCGATCTCTATGGCAAGGTCGCACTGACCGGCCAGCCTGTGCGGTTCGAGCAACGTGCCGAGCAACTTGGCGATCGCTGGTACGACGTCCACGCATTCCGCATCGGGGCGCCCGAGGCGCATCAGGTGGCGATCCTGTTCAATGACGTGACTGAGCGGCGTGCCAACGAACAGCAGATGCGGTTGATCAATGAGGAGCTCGGTCATCGCATGAACAATGCGATGGCGCTGGTGCAGGCGATCGCATCGCAGACGCTGCGCGGCGTGAAGGAGCGCGATGCGGTGGAGGCGTTCGAGCGCCGGCTGGATGCGCTGAGCCGCGCGCATCACGTTCTTGAGCAGCAAAGCTGGATGTCAGTCGGTTTGCGCGATGTGATCGCCGGCGTACTTGCGGCGCATGCGGACAAGGCGCGTGTGAAGCTCGACGGGCCTGACATCGCGCTCGATCCGAAAGCGGCGCTGTCGCTGTCGATGCTGCTGCATGAGCTGGCGACCAATGCGGTGAAATATGGTGCGCTCGGCGATAACAGCGGTCATGTCGCGGTGTCGTGGACGACGGAGAATGGCACGCTGGTGTTCGACTGGCGCGAGATCGGCGGGCCCGAGGTGAAGGCGCCGACGCGAAAAGGGCTGGGGACGCGATTGATCGATCTCGGCATCGCCGGGAGTGGTGGCGTGACGAAAAGCTATGACGCGGACGGTTTTCGCGCGACGTTCAAAGCGCCGCTGGAGAAGGTGAAGCACGGTTCTTAATCCCTCCCCCAAGCGGCGAAGCCGCGCAGCGGGAGGGTGGATCGACGGCGAAGCCGTCGAGACGGGTGGGGTGTCTCCACAAGCTCCGACGTCACGTGGGGAGAGACCCCACCCCCGCCTATCGGCGGACCCTCCCCATTCGCTTCGCTCCGGGGAGGGAGGCCATTGGCTTCGGCGCGCTCGATAAGAGCGCTACTCCAATCCCTGCACCACAGCCGGCTTGTCACCTGTTGGCGCTGGCGTTTCCGGCTTCGCTTCTGTCGCGGGCGGAGCGACCGTCGGTGGTGTTTCGGCTTTCTCTGCCGGCGCTGGCGTTACAACCGCAGCTTCCGGTGCCTTCACCTCTGCCGGCTTCGGCTCCGTCACCGCCGATTGCTGTACCGGTGCAGGTGCTGGCACTGCCGCTGGTTCTGCCGGCTTCTCCGCGATCGGTTTGTCGATCACCGGCGGCTTTTCCACCGCAACCGGTTTCGCCGGCGTCGCAACAGCCTTGGGCGGCGGCGCCTTCGGCAACGGCACGGTCGCGGTTTGGTTC
>CALRZK010000593.1:0-3298 GCA_943372615.1 Bradyrhizobium ivorense
CACCTCTCCCCACCGGGGAGAGGTCGATCCGGCGAAGCCGGAGCGGGTGAGGGGGCGCCGCAAGCTCCGTCTGTGTGGCGCCCCCTCACCCGGCTTGCTACGCAATCCGACCTCTCCCCGGTGGGGAGAGGTGGTCGAGCTCAAGCGGATGGTTTGGCGTTCTCGGCTCACGATTTGTCTTTGGCCGCCGTTGCGATCGGGGCAGGCTTCGGTGCCGCTTTCTCATAAGCCGCTACGATGCGGCCCACCAGTTCATGGCGAACCACGTCTTCGCCCTTGAAATGCACTTGCGCGATGCCCGGCACGCCGTCGAGCAGTTTGACGGCCTCGGCAAGGCCGGAGACCTGGCCATTCGGCAAGTCCACTTGCGACGGGTCGCCGGTGATGATCATGCGGCTGTTCTCGCCGAGACGCGTCAGAAACATCTTCATCTGCATCGATGTGGTGTTCTGCGCTTCGTCAAGAATGATCGCGGCATTGGTCAGCGTACGGCCGCGCATGAAGGCCAGCGGCGCGATTTCGATTTCGTTGGCGGCCAGCGCGCGTTCGACCACGCGCGCATCCATCAGGTCATAGAGCGCGTCATAGATCGGGCGGAGATACGGATCGACCTTTTCCTTGAGATCGCCGGGCAGGAAGCCCAAGCGTTCGCCGGCTTCCACCGCGGGCCGCGACAGGATGATGCGATCGACTTCCTTGCGCTCGAACAGCATGCAGGCATGCGCCACTGCAAGCCAGGTCTTGCCGGTGCCTGCAGGGCCGACGCCGAAGACGAGCTCATGGCTCTTCAGCGCGCGGATATAGGAGTCCTGTGCTGCCGTGCGCGCGCGCACCGGGCGCTTGCGCAGATTGACCGCCTCGAAATTCGAGATCGGCTTGGATGGATTCTTGGGATCGAACGGAAACAGCGAGCCTTGGGCGAGCGTCGCGCGGATGGCGCCTTCCACATCGCCTTGCGCCAGCTCGATGCCCTGCGCGGCCTGCGTATAGAGCATTTCGAGCACGCGGCGGCCGGCGTCGCAGGCGTCGCGGGTGCCGGTGAGGGTGATGTGATTGCCGCGGCTGTCGACGACGACATTCAGTCGTCGTTCCACCAGCGCGAGGTTCTGGCCGTAGGGGCCGACCAGCGCGGAGGCCGCGCGGTTGTCGTCGAAGTCGATGACGACTTGCGTCTCGGCTGACGCGGTGAAGTCGGGTTTGCGAGCAGCGAGCGTAGACGAATCCGATGCACTCTTTGCCAAGAATTCAGGCTCCCGTGGCGGTGAGAACAGGCTGCGATAACTCAGACGATGAAAGGGTAGGATGCGAAGCTGATGCGGACTTGCCGTCAACGAGCGCGCCGATCAGGCTGTAGCGCTCGAGGCTCTCGATCTGGACCGGCAGGATTTTTCCAATGATGTCCTCGGAGGCCATCACATGGGCAGGCTGCAGGTAAGCCGTGCGGCCGACGATCTGGCCGGGATTGCGGGCGGCACGCTCGAACAGCACATCGACGGTCTTGCCGACGGCAGCCTTGTTGAAGGCCGCTTGCTGGCTGTCGATCAAAGCCTGTAACCGCGCCAATCGCTCGTCCATGTCGGCCTGTGACACCGTCTCCTGCAACTCCGCAGCCGGTGTACCCGGCCGTGGCGAATACTTGAACGAATACGCACCAGCGTAACCGATTTGTGTGACGAGTGCGAGTGTGTCGGCAAAATCCTGTTCCGTCTCGCCGGGGAAGCCGACGATGAAATCCGACGTGAAAGCAATGTCTTGCCGCGCGGTGCGAAAACGGTCGATGACCCTGCGGTAGTCATCCCCGGTATGTTTTCTGTTCATGGCCGCGAGAATCCGGTCCGAGCCGGACTGCACGGGCAGATGCACGAACGGCATCAGCTGCGGCAGATCGCGATGCGCGGCGATCAGCGTATCCTCGACATCGCGGGGATGGCTGGTGGAATAGCGGATACGGGCGATGCCGGGGATTTCGGCCAGGCGGAAGATCAGCGTGCCCAGCGCCCACGAGCGGCCATCGGGGCCTTCGCCGTGATAGCCGTTGACGTTCTGGCCGATCAGCGTGATCTCGCGCACGCCATTGTCGGCGAGGCGCTCGGTATCGGCGATGATCTGGCTGACCGGGCGCGAGACTTCGGCACCGCGCGTATAAGGCACCACACAGAAGGTGCAGAACTTGTCGCAGCCTTCCTGCACCGTCACGAAGGCGGAGACGCCGCGGGCGCGGATCGCGGCCGGCTTCGGCGCCGGCAGGAAGCCGAACTTGTCCTCGACCGGGAAATCCGTATCCAGCGCGCGCTCGCCGCCGCGGGCCTTGGCCAGCAGCTGCGGCAGGTTGTGATAGCTCTGCGGCCCGACCACGACATCGACGACAGGCGCACGACGGATGATCTCGTCGCCTTCGGCCTGGGCGACACAGCCGGCCACCACGACATTCATCTGCTTGCCCTGCTGCGCGGCCTCAGCCTTGGCGAGGCGCAGCTTGCCGAGTTCGGAATAGACCTTTTCCGAGGCTTTTTCGCGGATGTGGCAGGTGTTGAGGATCACCAGATCCGCATCGTCGGCATTCGCCGTCTCGATAAAACCTTCCGGCGCCAGCGTGTCCACCATGCGCTGGGCATCGTAGACGTTCATCTGGCAGCCGAAGGATTTGATGTGCAGCTTGCGCGGCGCGGTGGTCATGGAACCCGAACTGTAAGAAAAAGCGCGTCACGCGCGCAGCGTTCAATTATAGGCTCGCGCCCGATAAATCCAGCGCCAGCGGCAAAATATAATCGTTACAACAGGTTACGTGGGATCAAAGGCCCGTGCGCCGGGCAGGCCAGCATCGATCAGCGCCGGCAGGCGCCGCATGTCGTCAAACACCAGATGCGCTCCGGTGGCCTGCAGGGCGCCTGCGGTGGCCGGGCTGCAATGGGCGCCGCCATGGAAGCCAAACACCGTCATGCCCGCTGCCACGGCCCCTGTGACCCCATGGATGCTGTCCTCGATCACCACGCAGCGCGCGGGATCGACACCCATCTGGGCGGCGGCGAAGAGAAACAGGTCGGGCGCCGGCTTGCCGCGCTCCACCTGCAGCGCCGAATAAAGATGCTCGCCGAAATGATGGATCAGCTTGGTGGTGGTGAGGCTCGAGCGAATCCGCGTCGGCGTGCCCGAGGAGGCCACGCATTTCTGCTGGGTGAGGCCGGCCAGTACGTCGCCGATTCCCGCCACCGGCTGCAGCTGCTCACCAAATACCCGGTCGATCGTGGATTTCAGCGCGTTCGTATAATCGTCCGGCAGCACGCGGCCCATCTCGGCC
>CALRZK010000594.1:0-3298 GCA_943372615.1 Bradyrhizobium ivorense
ACAACTCTGTCGGCATCACCAAGGGGCTGATCGACGGCTATATCGACATCGCCTACATCTTCGAAAATCCGGAAATGACGGGTGAGATCTCGCACCTGATCGTCAACGAGATGGACGAGGAATTCGTCTGGGTGCGCGCCCGCGATTTCGTGCTCAGCCCAGGGGCGCCGATTCCGCTACTGACTTGGCCCGGCGACGACCTGATGATCCGCACCCTCACCCGGCACGGCCTGGCGTATAAAATCGTGTTCAATAGTCCCGATTACCACGCGAAACTGGCGGCGGTCGAAGCAGGTATCGGAATCGCTGCGATCCCGAAACGCATGATCCCCGAGCCCCTTGTTTGGGCACAGGAGTATTACCTGCCGCCGTTGCCGCCGCTCAAAGCCCTGCTCTGCGCCAGATCCAATTTGGAGAGCCCTCAGAGTACCGACCTGCTGAAAACGATGTCAGAGCGTTTTTTTGCGACCGCGCAAGTCGTCAATTTATAGATCTGAGGTCACCGTGGAACGAGATAGTGCGCATCCCATTCGCTGCGCGGAACTTCGGTACCGAGTTGATAGCTGAATGATTTGACTTCGAGACCGTCGGACGAAGTCTCGCAGACATAAGACAGTTTGTACCATTTGCCGCCCGAGCGGATCGCTCCGCCCGGAGCCTTGATCTGCGTCCCGCGGATGACGGGGTCAGCGAAAGCATAGGCAACGAATTCGTCGGGCCGATATCCCTTGTGCTCGCGACCAACAATGCCCATCGCTCGCGCATCGCAGCGTTGTTCGACCCGGGTCATGGGATCGAGCTTCAGCATCTGATCCGTACGTGAGGACCTGGCAAGCGAAGGCGAAACGCCGATGATTCCGGCGATGACGACAACGCCAAGAGCGATATTTTTCATAGACTTGGATCGGGAACTTAAGATTATTTGGAAGGATAGCTTTGATCGCAAGCTAGCACGTTCGCAATTGCGAAACACCCGTCTCGGCAATGGCGGTGGTCGCAAGCCCGTGATCAGCCGATGCGCTTATGGCCGAGTAGCTGGTAAAATTCGGACGGTTTAAACTCCTGACCGCCCAGTCCCGAAATGTGAACGCGCCATCCGGCATCGTTCAATTGCCGCGCCTGAGCAACCGCGATGTCGGGGATGATCCGATGCGTGATGAGGCTGCGGTCATCGCGGGTCGCGTGGATCGTAAAGACTTCGCCGCGCCTGGATCGCGCGGACAGTTCGGCCTCAACGCTCTCTTCAATCAACATCGTCGCCAATGCCAGTCTCCTGCGGAACGACTCGCCTGAGACCATGTTGCGACGGCATGATTAACCGAACCTTGCGCGGGAGCCGTTCAGTTAGGATTTGAATACGCCCGTAATCTTGTCCCACAACGATGGGTCCTGATCAGCGTCGTGCTTGGACTTGTCAGGCTGCGTCGCACTGACAGGATCGGAGGCCGGAAATGTGCCATCCAGGCCCGCCTTCAAATCCTCACTGGTCTTGCGATCTGCTCGCGCAGCCTCTTTCACGCCTTGGGCGTATTTGTCATGCGGCGCCGGATCGAACTTCTCAGCCATGATCGTCTCCTCCGTTATCCCAGAGAAAACGTGCGCGGAACTGAGAGGTTCCGGCGTGCGACAGTTCAGTCGAGACCGCGTTCGCGGCTCAGCTTCACCATTTCCTGGATGAATAGCGACTTCTGCTTGTCGTCGAGCGCCGCGTAGAGCGGCTCGGCGGCATCGGCTACAGCGCGCTGATCAGCCGAGCGGTCGTTGAGGAACTGGGCCTCGTTTCGCATCTGCTCGATGATGTCGTCCGGCGGATCGCGCTGGGCACGCGCAATACGCAGCTTCAACCGCTCAGCTCCGTTATTGCCGAGCGTGTGCATGGCATCGCTAAAGCCGGTCCAGTTCTTTTCCTGCTCCGGCGTCAGATTGAGCGAGGTCTTGATCCTGGTAATGTTGGCATCGCTGTTGGCGACAATCTGTTCCGCGGTCAGCTCCGGTGTTTGCTCAGCGCCCTTCTTGCCCTTCTTCGCCTTGGCCTGTTTGGCGTTTGGCTGAGCGCCGGAAACCGGTCCGCGTACGCTGTTATTGTTCGAGGGAACGCCCAGCACACCGCCGACTGCGCCGACCACACCACCGATCGCACCACCCAGCACGCCACCGATCGGTCCCGCCGCACGGTTGCCATCGCGCGCGCCCTGTTGCATCCCTTGCACCAGTCCCTGCGCATGAGCGGTGCCGCCATGCGCAAGCAACAACACGACGGCCACGCCAAGGGCGCGGTGCAATTGGGGCGATCGGATCATCGGCATCTCCATTGCCGCTTTTGCGGCGCAACAAACTCCGCAGACCGGAATCTGCGGTGTCCAGCATAAAAGCTTCGCATCGACCAAGTCCACCAGTGGCGTCATGCAGCGCCTGCACCAGCTGATGTGGACCTCTTTGCGACAAGGCTGTTAGATAAATCCGGCGCAACGAAGAACGCGGCGCATCACAAATTGAATCGTTCAAGGGGTGGAAATGGCGACTAACAAGAAGAAACTTCTCATTACAGAGTCCCTGTCACCGCAAGGCCGCGCATTGTTCGCCGAGCGCGACGACATCGAAATCATCGGCTTCAGCAACCTGATTTCCGCGCCTGACTTCCTCAAGCTCATCGAAGCCAACGCGCCAGTCCATGGCGCGGCGCTCGGCGCGACGCGTTTCGGCGCAGCGGAGCTCGAGGCGAGCAAGGAACTGCAAGTGGTTGCCCGTATCGGCGTTGGCTACGATGCCGTGGATGTGCCGGCGCTGAGCACGCGCAAGGTGCCGTTGATGATCGCCGGCACCGCCAATTCGCCATCCGTCGCCGAACAAGCGTTGTTCATGATGCTTACGCTGGCAAAGCGCGCGGCCGAATTGCATGCGATGGTCAAGGACGGCAAATGGGCCACGCGCTTTACGGCTCTTCCCTTCGACCTGTTCGGCAAGACCGTCCTTGTGGTCGGCTTCGGCCGCATCGGCAGCCGCACGGCGACGCGCTGTCAGGCGATGGAAATGAACGTGCTGGTCTATGATCCCTATGTCTCCGCCGACGCCATCAAGGCCGCCGGCTATGAGCCCGTGAAGGATCTCGACGCCGCGGTGGCGCAGGCGGATTTCGTCACCCTGCACTGCCCGAAGACGCCCGAGACCACCGGCCTGTTCGACGCCGCCCGGATCGGCAAGATGAAGCCGACGGCCTATCTCATCAACACCGCCCGCGGTGGCATCGTGGTGGAAGCCGCGCTTTACGCCGCGCTGACCTCGGGCAAACTGGCCGGCG
>CALRZK010000595.1:0-3293 GCA_943372615.1 Bradyrhizobium ivorense
TAGAACACAGCGGCCACCATCATGAAGCGCAGCGTGGCGTCGTCGCGCACCTTGTGCCAGGCGCCGTTCAGCGTGAGCAGTGCATTCGCCGCCGAGCCCCAGGACGGGATCAAGAGCATCAGCGAGAACGTCATGCCGAGGGTCTGCACCCATTGCGGCAACGCCGTGTAATGCAGGTGATGCGAGCCCACCCACATATACATGAAGGTGATGCCCCAGAACGAGATGATCGACATCCGGTAGGAATAGATCGGCCGCCCCGCACGCACCGGCAGGAAATAATACATCATGCCGAGAAAGCCGGAGGTGAGGAAGAAGGCGACAGCGTTGTGGCCATACCACCATTCGGTCATCGCATCCTGCACGCCAGCGAAGGCGGAATAACTCTTGGCGTGGCCGAGCGAGACCGGCACCGCCAGATTGTTGACGGTGTGCAGGATCGCCACCACCAGGATGAACGCCATGTAGTACCAGTTGGCGACATAGATATGCGGCTCCTTCCGCCGCGCCAGCGTCCGCATATAGATGATGAAGTAGGTGACCCAGACGATTTCCAGAACGAGATCGGCGTACCATTCAGGCTCGGCATATTCCTTCGACTGGGTGACGCCCATCAGATAGCCGGTGGCGGCCAGAAGGCAGAACAGATTGTAGCCCCACAACACGAACCACGGGCTGAGCTGATCCGGCAGCCGCGCGCGCGAGGTTCGCTGCAGCACATAGAGCGAAGTCGCGATCAGCGCATTGCCGCCGAAGCCGAAGATGACGCCGCTGGTATGCACCGGGCGGAGCCGACCGAAGCTTGCCCAGCCGGCATCGAAGGTCATGTCGGGAAAGACCAGCTGCCAGGCGACGATATCACCGACCAGCATGCCAAGCACTGCCCAGACCATGGCGAGAACGACGGCGACCTTGGTGGGGTCGTCGTAATAGAGCGCGAGGCGCGCTTCATCCGGCTCTGGCGCGTAGTACATATTGATGACGGCGAAGATGCCGACGATGGCAGCGAGCATGATGATCGCACCATGAACGCCAAGCGGGTCCTTCGATCCAGCAATCGCCATCGCGAGACCACAGACAAGCGTGCCTAACAACAAGATCAGCGCGAGTTGACGTTCCGACGTCGTCAATTGAGCGATCATCCCATCATTCCCCTGCCCTGCCGCACAAAACAGCGCGTCAGCTGCTGCGGTTACGCTCGTCTTCGCCAGCACGATTAGCTCGCATGGCGCCTGCCCCGATTGCTCCAGAGCAACCCCGAAGCTGATTTAAGTCACGGCGAAATGCACTTTTATGGAAGCGCCGGACAAAAATACAACCAAATGGATTTGGCTCTGCTATCTGCAACCGCAGTGCTGCGGTCTGCTCAGTCCTTCAGGTCGTAACGGTAGGACTTCGAGACGATCTGCCAGCCATCGGCGAGCTTCATCGCGACGAGATAGTCGGTGAAGTAACGCGGCGGCAGCTGGCAGCGCACCTTGATGAAAGCGGTCTTCTCGTCCGACCGATCGACGGTGACGATGAAGTCCTCACGCGCCTTGCCGTCGGCTTTGCCGGAGGTGCGGCTGCGGACCATGGCCAGCCAGTCCGGCGTCGTCAGCACCTTGAGTTCGCCATTCTCGACCCAGCGCAGATCGGCGCTCGGATGGAAGATGGCGCCGAGCTTGTCGGCATCGGCCTCGTAGAGGCCGTCGAAATAATGCTGGATCACGGCTTCGACGGATGAGCGATCATATGAGTGATCTTGGGCCATGGCATTCCCCCGGACAGTCTTGCGGAACCCACTATGACACGAAAATCGCGACCCGCATACTATACCGCCGCATAGATCACCGAGCGTTTCGCCCAAGGCAATGCGCCTAAGACAATTTGTCCAAGCTTCACAACGGGAAGGCAGGTGCACAATTTCCCGGTCACGTCCTGCGCGAGGTTCTGACGATGGTCTTCGAAGTCCAGCCTGCTGTCGACATGGACGCGTTTTTGCCCGGCGCGCAATTTATCGATGCTTTCAGCATCTCCACTGGCACGACGACCTTGACCGCGCGGCAGGCTGCCGAACGCATGCTTGGCCGCTCGCCATGGTGGGTCGAGGCGTTGATGAAGCTACGCGACACCATCGTCACGCCGCTCGGCTTGAAGACCGCGAAATCGGCGCGGCACGACGAGATCGAGAAAGTCGGCTTCTTCCCGCTACTGAGCGAGACGCCGGAGCGGATAGTCGCCGGCTTCAACGACAGTCATCTCGATTTTCGCGTGGTGATCGATGTGACATCCGCCGAAAGCGGCCAGCGCGTCACGGCAACTACCATCGTACTGATGCACAACTGGATCGGCCGGATTTATCTCAGCACCATCAAGCCGTTCCACCGCATGGTGGTGCGCGCCATGTTGCAGCAGGTGCAGCACGCGGCTTGAGTCGGCGATGTGCCGCAGCGTTTTCGGGAACGGCTGCACGGCCGTTCCGTTAATGTGCATGACATTTTCAGAATTCGATTTGCAGCGTGACGAAACTGTCCATCTCGCTCTGGCGCGCGCTTTCGACGCCGCCTGGGAGCCATTCCTGGCGCATGAAGGCGATACCGTCGACACCGACGACAATCGGCGTCGTCTCGCCGAGCGCATTGTTGCATTGGCGCGCTCAGGACAGACGGATGAAGATGAACTCGGCGAAGCCGGTCTGACCTATATGCGCGTGCTCACCGAAGCATCCCGACTATCCGAGCGCATCCGCGAGATGCCGTCACCCGAACTTGTGCCGCAGGATGCGGATCACCAGCAGTTCGGCAATGACGCCGTCGAGGCGATGTCGTCAGCGCTCGATATGTGCATTGAAGAGCTGCCGCTCGCCATTCCGGCGGATGCGGTTCAAGTGCTTTCCAGCAGCATCGTCGACGAAGCCGCGCGTGGCGAGCGCGATCCGGAGCGATTGCATTTTCATGCCATGGCCACGCTCATGTCGCGTCAGTGATTTCCCGGACCTTCTTGCCGCGCAGGGGCGGATCGACTTCCGCCCATTCCGCGACGCAGCGCTCGAGATCCCGCAGGTTCTGGCGCATCTGCTTGAGCGCAAATCCGATGGCAAAGAACCGCTCGGCCATATCGCCGGGCAACCCACGCGTGAGCCCTTCCTCGCGGAGTTTTGCAATCTCCTCCCCGTAGAGCTTCAAGGCCGTCTGCACCGGATAGATCGCCGGCGCGCCGGTGCCACTACGCAGCGCAACCGCCGTTGAATGCAGGAAGGTCGCCATGGCCTCGCTGAGCCGTGCGAGCGGGCCGGCCAATCTGACCTGCAA
>CALRZK010000596.1:0-3274 GCA_943372615.1 Bradyrhizobium ivorense
ACGGTGCGCTAGCGCGCTGATGTGTAGGGTGGGCAAAGCGTAGCGTGCCCACCTTCAAGTGCTCGGCTGGGGGAGGTGGGCACGCTTCGCTTTGCCCACCCTACAACTGAAGCGCTTACATCGACGCAGTGCGGAGCATCGGGTAGCGCGCGACAATGGCGTCGTGATCGAACAGATCGAGCGGCGACACGTGATGCACGGTCGTCTCGACCTCGGGAGTATCCATCACATCGCTGGCGACGGAATGATCGACGATCACCTCACTCATGGCAACGAGCTGCGGCCTGCGAGCGGCGTCACGCTGTGCCGCGTGGTCCTCGAAAGACAGAACCTCGGCTTCACGCTGCACAGCCGGCTTTGCGACCTCAATCTTCGCGGTCTCGACCTTGGCGGCTTCAGCCTGTGCAACCTGGATGGCAGCCACCAGCGGCTGGATCGGCGGCGCATCGCGGATCACCGGCGCAACGAACACCCCGTTCGCCATCGACCGCCAGCGTTCAAGCGTCTCTTTGGCTTCCTGGATGTTGTCGAGGAATTCAGACTCGGTGTGGAAGTGGCGCCAACGGCCGCTGTCGAACAGCTCGGTCAGATAATCGAAGCGCTGCTCGGCCAGAGCGGCCCAACGCTGTACGTTCTTGCGAGTCTTGGGGTCACCGAAATATGGCGAAGTGGCTTGGTTCAGTGCTGGGTGCAATGACATGTGCATGTCCGCAAAAGAGAAAAAACGGAATCAACGCAACAGAATCACTGAACGGCACTTTTGCTACGATCTGTGGAAAAGTTTCCGCAGTCTAGCGAAATGTGTCCATAATTTGACATTTTCCGGACGAAGCCTCCTAGAAAGCCCCGCAGAATCTGTACTTGCTCTGTCAAGCCAAGCCGACGAATGGCTCTATGTCACAGAAGCGTGGAACAAATATTACAAAAGCTATTAAAGCACAGTTAACGATGAAAGCTGTTCTCAGGCTTGCGCGTGGGAAAAGCTTCAACTCGCTTTCCACAAACGAAACGACCCGCCCGGGGGACAACCGGACGGGTCGAGCGATACCGGAGGCGCAGGTTGGGCGCATGCGCCGGGGACTGGTCTCGCTGGGGAGGGAATGCCGCTCCCATAGTCATGAGTCCGCGCAACGCCTGAAACGTTCAATGCTCTTGGATAATTTGGCGGATGATTTTGGCGGCCGGATATCCCAGCCGCCAGAGGCGCCTTACTGCGCCGGGACCGTTGCCATGCTGACGATTTTTTCGCTTTCGAGACGACGGATCAGGCCGGTGATCTCGCTCTTGGTCATGACCTGACTACCGAACTGCAGGCGAAAAATGCCGTTTTTATCATTGCCGACAATCGTCCCCTGATAGGTATCGAGCAGAGCCGTGATGTCCGACATCCGCGCGGTGGGCGCGAAGAGGACGTCCAGACGTGCTGGACCACTGATGGCAGCCTCGGCCGCAGGTGTCTGCATCGAACGCGTCGTCACTGCCGGCGCACTCCGCACAGCCGGTGCGGGCGCTGGTGCAGCCGATGGCGCGGCGCTGGGTGCCGTTCCCTTCGGCGCCGCAGCCTCCTGGCTCAGCGGACGGAAACCACCCTCCTCGCCGCGCTGCATGACGATGCTGCCGATCACGCCGGCCTGCAGCATGATGGCAAGGCAGCCGATCGCCGTGCCGGCCATCAGCGTGCGCGGTGTCAACGAGCCGAACCAGTTCGACAGGCGTGTGCCAAAACTCACCGACTTCGACGTGTCCTTGCGAACCGGCTCGGCATCGATGGCCGCGAAGAGCTTTTGCATGGCCCGGCTCGAGGGCGCACCGAGGCTCTCGTTCAGTGCGATGGTCTCGGCATATTCCTCGCGGATGACTTCGTACTGGCGCGCGAGGTCGGCATCGCGGGCGAGCGCCTCCTCGACGCGACGTGTGTCGCGCGCGCTGAGCGTGCCTGCGGCGTGCCAAGGCAGCAATGCCTCGATCTCGCCCGGCTCCTGCTCCGGCAGCTTATTGCTCATCGCCATCATGGCCAGCCTCGTTCAATGCCGGCTGCCTTCAGCAGTTCGGCCAATTTCTTGCGCGCATAGAACAGTCGCGTTTTCACGGTGTTCTCTGGAATTCCAATCAGCTCGGCCACCTCCTCCACGGATTTCTCGTGGTAGTAGACGAGGTCAACAATCTCGCGGTGATCTGCCGACAACGACGACAAACAACGTCGCAGGGCGTCACCTTTATCCTTCTTCTGGACGGTCACCTCAGGATCGTCGGACGTATCCTCGATCGCATTGGCCGTTTCATCGTCCAGCTCCGCATCCTTGCGCTTCCGTAATGCGGAGAGCGCCTTGAACCGCGTAATGGCCAGCAACCAGGTCGAGACAGCCGAACGCCCCTCGAACTTGCCGGCCTGACGCCACACATCCAGGAACACCTCGCTGATAAGGTCCTCCGCAATCGCTTCGTTCCGCACCAGCCGCAGGCCAAAGCGGAACACCCGGACGTGATGGCGTCCATAGAGCACCTGCATCGCAAGACGGTCGCCCTGCGCAATCCGGCTGATCAGGGTGTCATCTGATGTCGCCTGGGTCGCGCTCACTGTCCGTCTCGCAAGGTTGGTCGGGTTGAAATCACAAGAGGTTCGACTGGCAAGGCAAATTCTTCTCAAAATCGAGCGGGATAGGCCATAGGCCGCCGGGAGGATGGCGGCGCGGCGTTCCGGCGGGGAACAGCGGGTGGATGGGTACCATAAAGCTGGTTCGTTTCCGAGTATGTCCGCATCATTCACCCAACAAGCTTACCAAGTCGACTGTGCCTGACCACTCGCGTTGGAGCGACCGCAAAATCAGCCACGCGCGGCGAGTCCGCCTGGCGACCGTATTGGGATAAGGGAAATTATCTTGATAATCTAGTGACATAGCGAGAAATCGGGCATCCGGGCGCGGTCATAGATACCAAACATAAAGGCTTTGGAACTTAGAGTTCCCTCAATGAAACCCTGTGAATGGGATCAATGACAGCAACAGCCGGTTCATTCTACGATCCTGCCAACGGCGACTTTGAAGCCGTCGACGGCGAGTCGTTGCCGGCGATGCAGACGCGTCGGCTGCGCCGCCGCCGTCAGACGCTGTTCGTGGCGGCCGCGAGCCACGTCATCAATGTCGGCCTGCTGGCGCTGTTCGCCGCAGCCGGCACCATTCCCACTTTGCTGGTGATCATCTTCGCTGCCTGTGCAACCTGCAAGGTCGCTGTCTTTGTCGCGATTTCCGAAAGTGGCATGAGCGACAGCTGGAAG
>CALRZK010000597.1:0-3268 GCA_943372615.1 Bradyrhizobium ivorense
TGTGCGCTGTGGAAAGACGCCACACAGACCGTGTTTGGCGAAGGGCCGAAACAGGCTTCGGTGATGATGGTCGGCGAACAGCCCGGCGACAAGGAAGACCTTGCGGGCAAGCCATTTGTCGGCCCGGCCGGACAGATGCTCGACAAAGCATTGAAGGAAGCCGGCATCATCCGCGACAAGGTCTATGTCACCAATGCGGTGAAGCATTTCAAATTCGTGCCGCGCGGCAAATTCCGGCTGCATCAGAAACCAGCGACGCCAGAGATCAAGGCGTGTCGTCCGTGGTATGAGCGCGAAAAGGCGCTGGTGAAGCCTGAGCTCGTCGTGGCGATGGGCGCGACGGCTGCGCAGAGTGTGTTCGGCAAGATCGTGCCGGTCGGCAAGACGCGGGGGCGCGTGATCGATCTGGACGACGGAACGCGCGTGCTTGTGACCGTGCATCCATCCTATCTGCTGCGCCTGCCGGATGAAGATGCACGGGCACGGGAATATGCAAATTTTGTCGATGACCTGCGCATCGTCGCCGCGCATTTGAGCGACAAGGCGCGTGCCGCTTAAACTCCGACCTCATCCTGAGGAGCCGCGCAAAGCGCGGCGTCTCGAAGGATGGCCGCGAACTCCGAGCTTCGTTAGCTCATGGTTCGAGACGGCGCTGCGCGCCTCCTCACCATGAGGGACGGAGTGAGTACTCCCAAAAAAGCAAAAGGCGGATCGACTTTGCCGATCCGCCTTCCCATCTTCATCAATCCAATCCTACAAGCTCAACGCCTTAAAGCCCGATGCATCACGTCGTCTTCGCGTGTTTCAAATCGAAATCCGCGATCTGCTTGGCGCGCTCGCTTTCCTTGCCGGCGCGGTGATCGGTGGCGATGGCCACATAGACCGCAGGCAGCACAAACAGCGTGAACAGCGTGCCGATCAGCATGCCGGCCACGACCACGAGCCCGATGGAGAAACGGCTGGCAGCACCCGCGCCCGAGGCGGTGAGCAGCGGCAGCAGGCCGGTGACCATCGCCGCCGTCGTCATCAGGATCGGACGCAGACGCACGCGGGCGGCCATCTCGATCGCCGAGCGGCGATCGAGGCCTTCCTTGAGCTGGAGTTCATTGGCGAACTCCACCATCAGGATGCCGTGCTTCGAGATCAGGCCGACCAGCGTCAACAGACCCACCTGGGTGTAGATGTTGATCGTCGCCACGCCGAAGAACAGCGGGATCAACGCACCCGAGATCGCCATCGGCACCGAGATCAAAATGACCAGCGGATCGCGGATCGACTCGAACTGCGCGGCGAGCACCAGGAAGATGATGATCAGCGCGAAGCCGAAGGCGACCGCGAGCTGGTTGCCTTCCTGCACATATTGACGGCTATCGGCGAGATAGTCGTGGTTGAAGCCCGCCGGCAGTTTCTTGGCTTCAGCCTCGAGGAAATCCACGGCCTGACCGACAGTGACGCCCGGCATCGGCACGGCCTGGAAAGTGGCCGAGTTCAGCTGGTTGAAATGCGACAGCGCGTTCGGGTTGGTGCCGGTTTCGACCTTCACCAGCGTCGACAGCGGGACCTGCTGGCCCGTGGCCGTCGGCACATAGTAGTTGGCCAGCGAATCCTGCGAGATGCGCATGGCGCGCGGCACCTGCGGGATCACCTGATAGGAGCGCCCTTCGAGATTGAAGCGGTTGATGTAGTTGCCGCCCAACAGCACGGCCAGCGAATTGCCGATGCTCTGCATGGTGACACCGAGATCATTCGCCTTCGACCGATCGACGCTGACGCGCACCACCGGCTGGTTGAAGTCGAGATCGCTGTCGGTGACGATGAACATGCCGCTCTTCTGCGCCGAGGCCTTCAGCTTCACCATCTCCTCATAGACGGACTGGAAGCTGCCGACGGTGTTGATCACCATCTGGATCGGCAGACCGCCAGGACCGCCCGGCAACGCCGGAAGATTGAAGGCGAAAGCATTGACGCCTTCGATCTTGCTCAGCTCATCCTGCACCGGCTGCTTGAGCTGGTTGGTCGACCGCTTGCGCTCGTCCCATGGCTTCAGCAGCATGCCGGCAATGCCGTTATTCGGGCCATTGATGCCGTTGATGATGAAGCGCAGATCGGTTTCGGGGAATTTGGCGAACACCTTGTCCATCTTCTCTCCGTAATAATCGGAGTAGTCGATGTTGGCGTATTTCGGCCCCTTGGTGATGGCGAACAGGATGCCCTGATCCTCCTCGGGCGCCAGCTCCTTCTTCGTATTCACATACATGAAGGCGACGAGGCCGAGGATGACCACCGCGAACAAAGCGGTGATCGGGCGATAATCGAGCGAGCGATCGAGCTGGCGGCCATACCAGCGCGTCACCGCGCCGAAGACCCTGTCGACCTTCTTGGCGAACCAGCCTGGCTCTTCCTGCTTCAGCAGCACCGAGCACATCATCGGCGACAGCGTCAGCGCGATAACGCCCGACACGATCACGGAGCCCGCGAGCGTGAAGGCGAATTCGCGGAATAGCGCGCCGGTGAGACCGCCGATAAAACCGATCGGCGCATAGACCGCCGCCAGCGTGATGGTCATGGAGATGACCGGGCCGATGATTTCGCGTGCGCCTTCCAGCGACGCTTGCACCGGTGACTTGCCCTCCTCCAGATGGCGATGGATGTTCTCCACCACCACGATGGCGTCGTCCACCACCAGGCCGATGGCGAGCACCATGGCGAGCAGCGTCAGCAAATTGAAGCTGAAACCGGCCATCAGCATCAGGCTGCAGACGCCGATCAGCGACAACGGAATCGTCACCACCGGAATGATGACCGAGCGCAGCGACGCCAGGAACAGGAAGATGACGACGACGACGATGACCACCGCTTCGATCAGCGTATTGCGCACCTCCTCGATGGACGAGGTGATGAACTTGGTCGAGTCGTAGGCCACCTTCATCTTCAGCGAGGGCGGCAGGTTACGCTCGAGTTCGGGGAACAGGTCGCGCACGCCCTTGACGATGTTGAGCGGATTGCCCAGCGGCGTCGACTTCACGCCGATGAAGATGGCGCGCTCGCCCGAGAAGGCCACCGACGCGTCGGTGCTCTGCGCGGCAAGTTCGACGGTGGCGATGTCCTCCATACGGACGAAACCGCCATCCTTCGCCTTGATGATCATCCGCTTGAATTCGCCAACATTCTGCAGGTCGGTATTCGCGGAGACGTTGGAGACGATGTAGTAACCCTTGGTCTGGCCGGCGGCAGCCTGGAAGTTGTTGTTGCGGATGGCCGCAACAAC
>CALRZK010000598.1:0-3266 GCA_943372615.1 Bradyrhizobium ivorense
ATCGGAATTGAGCAGAAGCGGATCCATCACGGTCTGCAGGATGAGATGGCCCGAGGTTCTCACCTTGATCGCGGCGTCACCCAGCGCAAGCACGGGCGCTATGGCGTAGCTCACATCGAGGCCCGACCAGAGCTTCGCCGAGACCGCGCGGCCATTCGCGAATTCACCCGCGTTGATCACACCGTCACCACGACCGACATAATAGTAACCCGCGCGAACGGCGCCGCCCGCTTCGACCTGCATGAGACCGCCATTGCGCATTTCGAGACTCATTGCCTCGCCGATCGCGCGTCCTCCACGCACGCGCGCGTTGGTCGGCAAGGCGACCAGCATGTTGACAAGATCGCCACCGGTCTTCACCGAGACATTGCCGCCGCCGAGGGCGCCCACACCCTGATTGAACAAGCTGTAATCGATCCACCACGAACTTTGCCGGCCAGGCTCGAAGATAAAATCGCCGTCGAGCGAACCCACCTTCTTCAGCCATTCGGTGAAGAGTTGATTGTCATCGGGATTGGCAGGCAGAGCCGACGCCGCGCTGCCTTGCGCCACGACCCTCAGATTACCGCCGCCGATACCATAGGTCGCTCCTGTCGGCTTATCGAAATCGGCATAGACGGTCTGGTCCGCACGGCCTGCGGTGTAGATGGCCGATGTATGATGCGCGAGCAGCAGGTCGCCGCTGGCAACGATGTCGATATCGCCTGCACCAGTGCGAACAACATTGCCCGACGCTGTGGTGCCGATAAGCAGCGTGCCATTACCTGCCGCGAGCGGCTTGATGGAGAGTGCACTCGCCGAAGTCAGGTCGGCGCCCGACACCAGGCGCAGATCCCACGATGCCGCGCCCTTCAACACGCCACTGCGTCCTGCGGACGAGAAGCCGTCGCTGATATTACCGAGGATAGCGAGATTGCCGGCAGCACGCAGCGTCAGGCCGCCGTCACGCGACACCAGGCCGGATAAATCCCAATCCACACCCAAAGTCAGATCGGACAGGCTTCGGACTTCGATGCCTGATGCAACAACGACGCCATTGCCGAGTTGCAACCGCGAAGCAATATCTCCTGCATGGATCATGAAGCTGTCGGCAGCAGCATTGGCTTGATCGCGCAATGCAGTGTCAATCAGCGTGACCGGGCTGTTCGGACGCCATACGCCTTCCAGCACCGCGGAACGCGCTCCGACAATCGCCGCCTGCAGCTTCGCGACTTCAATCTCGCTCCCTCCGGCTGACTGCAAGGCACGGAACCGAACGCGACCACCTTCGGCGCCAGCGACGTCGATCACGCCTCCGCGGACATCGAGTTTGCCACCGCTGGCCTCGAGCGTAACGCGACCACCGCCGAACTCGCCGGTTGCGCCGGCCTGCAGCACGGATGAGCCGAGCATGGTCAGACCATTGCCGGCACTGATCGAGATCCTGCCGCCATAGGCAGAACGCGCGTCAATCGTTCCAGCAAGGGTCACCGTGCCCTGGTCGGCGACCAGCCCGAAATCCGCGACCTCCGTCTGGCCATCGACCACCACATTGCCTGAGCGGATGCGGAACTGACGCGATGCCGAGAAGCCGGCAGCATTCAGGATCTGGCTCTGCCCAGCGAAATCCGGAAGCGCCGCGATATCCAGTGCGAAGGAGCCGCCAGTCTGTCCTGCCGCTGCACGCGCCTCGATGCGCCCGCCAAGGACGACCGTACCGCCATTCGACGCGGTCAGTGACAGTTTACCGGCTGCGCCGCCATCCGCATGCGCGGACAGATTGAGATGGCCGCCGGTTGCCACGACAACAGACCCAACCGCTGTCAACGCGATACTGCCTGCATCGGCATATTGCGCAACATCGAAAAACTGCTTTCGAAAACCGCCGACGTCGATCGCGCCGACCCGGTCGACGACCACATCGCCCCCGGTCGACGACAGATTGACCGAACCGCCAAGGGCGACGATCCGTCCACCGAGTTCGACGCGGGTGCCGGTGAAGCTGAGGCGTGTACCGAGGCTGGCCTCCTCCGTGGCATCCAGAGGTGCATCGCCGCCTGCAAGAATGCGGATCGCATTTTGCGTCGTAAGCGATTGCGACGCACCGCCGCGTCCGGTCACAACCGGGCTGATCAACGTGACCGCAGCAATTCCCGCATCGATCGTCCCGCTCCCTTCGCCGGTGATCTGCCGGTTTGCGTTCAAGGTGACCGCATCGAATCCGCGCAGTTGTTTTGCACCGCTGCCCAGTACGATCTCATCGGCATTCAGCGACAGCGCGATCGAGCCGACCGCGCCGGGATTGCCTGTGCTGCCGCCATTGTTCTGGAGGGCGATGGTCTTACCGGTAACGTTGATTGCTCCGCTACCGTAACCGACAAGGCCGGCGGCATCGAAGATGACCCTATCGAGACCGGCGCCCCCTAGATCGACGGAGGTAAAGAAATCCATCGTGGTGTAGCTGCGCAGGGTCAGCGCCTGCGTGTTAGCAAGTTGCGCCAACGATCCGGCATCGAGAACGAGGCCGCTGCTGCCACCGCCGAAACCGATGCGACCGCTCGATAACGACATCGCGCGTCCCGATAGCCGCGCGTTGCCAGAGAGCGTCGTGTTCTGAGTGGCGTCCAGCATCAGAGCGTTGCCGCCCGAGATGGTCGCATTGGCACCGACGGTGAGGATGCCGCCCGTCGATGTATCGACATTCTCGCGCAGAACGTTCACGGCATTGCTGACCGACACCCGGATCAACGCGCCGTAGTCGCGCGATGGGGTCAACAGGACGTCGTTGGCCGGATTACCATCGCTGACGCCACCCACGTCGCCATAAACAGCCCTTACCTGTGGCGCAAATACGAGATCGACGCTGCTACCAGGTGAAGCGCCGTCAGCGACCACGACGCTGCCGTCACCGACGCGGACTTCACCACTGGCCACCAACAGGATCTCCGAACCTGAGAGACTGCTGGACGCATCGTTGCGCACCAGAACATCGCTCGCTGCGACATCGATCCGCAATCCGCGCGCGTCGCCGCTGCGAACACCACCGATCAAAAGGCTTCCGGCGCCGAAATTGCTGAGCGAAACAGCATCGATCACCAGATATTCGGTGAGATCGCTACGATCCTGCCCTGCTCCGACGACAGCGATCTTGTTTCCTGCGATATCGACAAGCCCGCCGCGTCCGCCTGTAGCCGGCTGCGATTGCAACTTGCCATCAAGGATCAGCGACGACGTGGCGTTGAATACGACCGATCCGCCATCCATCGGCATGCGCGGCGTCACGACAT
>CALRZK010000599.1:0-3265 GCA_943372615.1 Bradyrhizobium ivorense
ATCGCCTCGATGTATCTCGGCAATCTCGTCGGTCTCATCATCGTGTTGACCTGCGTGCCGATCTTCGCTGCGATCCTGCGCGTGCCCTTCAGCATCATCGCGCCGCTGATTCTCGTGCTCTGTGCCATCGGCGCCTATTCCGTGCACAACTCCACCTTCGACGTGGTGATGATGCTGGTGTTCGGCGTGATCGGCTACGCGCTGAAGAAGTGTAACTACCCGCTGGCGCCGCTGGTTCTCGCCATCGTGCTCGGCGACAAGGCCGAAGAAGCCTTCCGGCAGTCCCTGCTCGGTTCGCAAGGGTCGCTGGGGATCTTCTTCTCCAACCCGCTGGTCTCGACCATCATGATCCTTGGTCTAATTGCTCTGTTCTGGTCGGTGATCTCGAACGGCCTGAGCCGCATGCGCGCACGCACTGCAACAGCGTAACTACACTTCAAATAGCCGTTCAAAAACAAAAGCCGGCGGATCACCCCGCCGGCTTTTTGCTATCAAATCTTCGCCTATCAGTTTGCGGCACAACATTCAGTTATGCGAAACTAGCTGCGGCAAACTGGCAAGATTTTGCTTGTTAGTTGGCATATCATATACCAAACTCCTGGTTGCAGCTGTCGATCACTTAAGAGAACAGCGCATTAGGAGGAAGTATGACTGATGCAGTTCACGGAGCGGCGCCATCGGCCGCGCGCGTCAGCGATGCCTATCGCTGGACGCAATTGGCCATCGGCGTCGGCGCCATGGTGATGATTGCCAACTACCAATATGGCTGGACGTTCTTCGTCCCCGACATCCAGAAGAAATTCGGCTGGGATCGTGCCTCGATCCAGTGGGCCTTTACGCTGTTCGTGCTGTTCGAGACCTGGCTGGTGCCGGTCGAGGGGTGGTTCGTCGATAAATACGGCCCCAAGATCGTCGTGCTCGTTGGCGGTATCCTCTGCGGCATCGGCTGGGCCATCAATGCGCAGGCGGAAACGCTGAACGGCTTCTATCTCGGCATGATTGTCGCAGGCATTGGCGCCGGCGGCGTTTATGGCACCTGCGTCGGCAATGCGTTGAAATGGTTTCCGGACAAGCGCGGCCTTGCCGCCGGCATCACCGCCGCAGGCTTCGGCGCCGGCTCGGCGCTGACTGTGGCGCCGATCCAGGCGATGATCAAGGATTCCGGCTTCCAGACCACGTTCCTGTATTTCGGTCTCGGCCAGGGCATCATCATCGTGATCCTCGCCTTCTTCCTGTTCGCGCCGAAGGCCGGTCAGGTGCCGGCGGTGGTGGCAAACGCCAACATCATCCAGACCCGTCGCAACTACGCGCCGACGGAAGTCATCCGCCATCCCATTTTCTGGCTGATGTACTTCATGTTCGTCATCGTCGGCGCCGGCGGCCTGATGGTGACAGCGAATCTGAAGCCCATCGCGGCCGACTGGAAGATCGACAACGTTCCCGTCACGCTGATGGCCATGACCATGACGGCCGTCACCTTCGCCGCCACCATCGACCGCGTACTCAACGGCCTGACGCGTCCCTTCTTCGGCTGGATCTCCGACATGATCGGCCGCGAGAACACGATGTTCATCGCCTTCGGCATGGAAGGCCTCGGCATCTGGGCGCTGTATATGTGGGGCCAGGATCCCTTGTGGTTCGTGCTGTTGTCGGGCTTCGTGTTCTTCGCCTGGGGTGAGATCTATTCGCTCTTCCCCTCGACCTGCACGGATACGTTCGGCTCGAAATTCGCCACCACCAATGCCGGCCTGCTCTACACCGCCAAGGGCACGGCCGCGCTGCTCGTCCCCGTCGCCAACTACATGCAGCAGGGCTCCGGCAATTGGGACAGCGTGTTCCTGATCGCCGCTGGTGCCAACATCCTCGCCTCGGTGCTCGCCATCGCGGTACTCAAGCCGTGGCGCAAGGTAGTGGTGAGCAAGGCGATGGCCTCCTAACCATCCCGCTCAGAACTCACACGAATTCAACGCGCCCGGTCCGCCGGGCGCGTTTTCGTTTGCAGGCTGAAGCGCAGAGAACGCTGCAGCGCAGCAACAAAATCCGCGTGATCGGCCAAGTTCCGTGTTGCTTCATGGCATTTAATATACCAGCCTCCAACCAGCGCTTGCGGCAATAAGCCACACACCTGCGACAGCCCGTCGCGGAAGGAAAGCAACAGCGCACATTGGGAGGTCCGATGATTTCGCAAACTGACTCCGTGCAAAACCCCGCTCTGCCGTCCGGCAACTTCCGCTGGATCCAGCTGGCGATGGGCATCGTCTGCATGGCGATGATCGCCAATCTTCAATATGGCTGGACGCTGTTCGTCGATCCCATCGACGCCAAGCATCACTGGGGCCGCGCCTCGATCCAGTTTGCCTTCACGTTGTTCGTGCTGATCGAAACCTGGCTCGTGCCTGTGGAAGCGTGGTTCGTCGACAAATACGGCCCGCGCATCGTCATCATGTTCGGCGGCGTGATGATCAGCATTGCATGGGTGCTGAACTCCTATGCCGATACACTCGCCATGCTGTATGTCGGCGCCGTTGTCGGCGGCATCGGCGCTGGTGCCGTCTATGGCACATGCGTCGGCAATGCCCTCAAATGGTTTCCCGATCGCCGCGGCCTCGCCGCTGGCGCCACGGCAGCTGGCTTCGGCGCAGGCGCAGCACTCACGGTTGTGCCCATCGCGCATGTGATCGCGGAGAGCGGCTATCAGACCGCCTTCTTCGATTTCGGCATCGGCCAGGGCGTCATCGTCGTCCTGCTTGCGCTGTTCATGCGTCCGCCATCGCAGGTCATGCCGATGCGCAAGAAGCAGCTCAACCTGCCGCAAACCAGGATCGATTTTACGCCGCCACAGGTGCTGCGCAGCCCGATCTTCTGGGTGATGTATCTGGTCTTCGTGATGGTCGCGGCCGGCGGCCTGATGACCGCGGCGCAGATCGCCCCCATCGCCCATGACTTCAAGATCGCCGATACGCCTGTCAGCCTCGCCGGCTTCCAGATGGCCGCCCTCACTTTTGCGATTTCACTGGATCGCATCTTCGACGGTTTTGGACGCCCCATCTTCGGCTGGGTCTCGGACACGATCGGCCGCGAGCCTACGATGTTCATCGCCTTTGGCACAGCAGCGCTGATGCTGCTGACACTGTCGGCCTATGGCCATCACCCGCTCGTCTTCGTGCTGGCGACCGCGGTGTATTTCGGCGTGTTCGGCGAGATCTACAGTCTCTTTCCCGCCACTTGCGGTGATACGTTCGGCGCCAAATTCGCGACCACCAAT
>CALRZK010000600.1:0-3251 GCA_943372615.1 Bradyrhizobium ivorense
GCTTCAACTCAAAAAACAAAAACGCCGGCCTGATCGCTCAGGCCGGCGTCTGTTACTTCGAACCAATCGCTTCCGCGCTTAGTCCTTCTTGTCGACGTTCCAGAACATCGGAATCGCAGCGCCCTGGGTCAGGCCGGTGATCGAGGTGCGCCAGATGCTCGGCACCTTGTATTCGCCGAGCGGGATGTAGATCACCTTGTCGTAGATCTCCTTCTGGATCTCGACGGCGAGCTTCTTCTGTTCGTCCGGCGTGGTCGCGCGCGCATATTTGTCACGCAGCACTTCCAGTTCGGCATCTTCGCTCCAGCCGAACCAGCCGCCATTGCTCTTGCCGCGGCCGGAGGTCGCGACATTGGCGATCGGGTTCAGGATGTCCGCACCGACCCAGTTGGAGAAGAACATGTTCCAGCCGCCTTCCTTCACGGGCTTCTGGCTGGAACGACGGCTGATGATGGTCTGCCAGTCGGTGGCCTGCACTTCGACCTTGAAGCCGGCATCGCGCAGCAGCTGCGCACCGACGATCGGCTGCGTCTTCAGCGTGGTCACGTCGGTCGGCGCCATGATGACGACGGGCGTACCGTCATAGCCGGCTTCCGCGAGCAGCTTCTTGGCCTCGGCGACGCCATTGCCCTTGATCAGGGTTTCGGCGCCGACATCGGTGGCATTCGGCGTATCGCAGCCGAACACCGCACCGCAGACCTTGAAATATTTGGGATCGCCGACCAGCGCATCCAGCACCGGCTTCTGGTTCATCGCCAGGAAGGCCGCGCGGCGGATCTTCGGATTGTCGAAGGGCGGATTGAGGAAGTTCATGCGCGTGAAGGTCTGGAAGCCCAGCGGATTGAGCACCTCGATCTTCAGCTCCGGATCCTTCGACAGGATCGGCAACAGATCGTAGGGACCGTTCTCCATGAAGTCGATGTCACCGGACTGCAGCGCGTTCACTGCGGTCTGCGCGTCAGGCATGGTGATCCATTCGACGCGATCGACCTTCACCACCTTGCCGCCGGCCTGCCAGTCGGTCGGCTCGGAACGCGGCTTGTACTCCTTGAACTTCTCGTAGACGGCCTTCACACCCGGCTGGAATTCCGACTGCACGAACTTGAACGGACCGGAGCCGATCTGTTCGGGAATCGACTTGTCCGGCGCGGTCTCGGCGAGACGCTTCGGCATCATGAAGGGTACGGCCGAGGACGGCTTGCCGATCGAATCGATCACCAGGCCGTAGGGCTCCTTCAGCGTCAGCACGATGGTCTTGGCGTCGGGCGCCTCGATGCTCTTGGTGAAGTCCATGAGCTTCTGGCCCATGCCGTCGCGCGCGCCCCAGCGCTTCAGCGAGGCGACGCAATCCTCTGCCGTCACCGGCTTACCGTCATGCCACAAGAGGCCGTCGCGCAGCGTGAACGTATAGACGAGCTTGTCGTCGGAGACCTTCCAATCGGCCATCTGCGGCTTGACCTCGTATTTCGAATTCATGCCGAGCAGCGTGTCATAGACCATGTAGCCGTGGTCGCGGGTGATATAGGCGGTGGTGATGATCGGATCGAGCACGCGCAGATCCGAATGCATGACGGCGGTGATGGTCTTGCCGGCGGCCTGCGCGGGCGACGACAGCACGGGCAATGCGAGCGCAACGGCAACCGCCAGGCTCTTGAGGTCAAAACCCGGCAGCGACAATTTCGTGAAGGCAACAGAACGCTGCCAACGTGACTTATCAAACACTCAAGCTCTCCTGACTGGATTCTCATCATCGATCGACGATCGATTGTGCAACGCGATAGAATTATAGGCTACTTCGCGTATTGCCTTTGTTAATTAGGCATTAGAGCCTTGCATCATGCGCGGTGCCGGTCAATCGTGTTTTGAACGTGAGGCATCGACTCGTTCAAAACAGCGCATTTGACAGAATCTGTGCGCAACGAAATGGAACGGTGCACATCGTTAATTTGCAAAGGCAATCGCACTGCTGCAAAGTCGGGCATGAGAGCCCGCGACCTCACGATTTGATGTCGCGCGTGATCGTCGACGACGAAAATTCTCACCCAAGAGGAATGACTTGATGAATCCCGCCGAACTTCCTTTCGATCTCGAAGACATGCTCAAGGGCCTGCGTGTCTGGGTCGAGTGCGAGAGCCCCACCTGGGATGCGAATGCCGTCAACAGCATGCTCGATCTCGCTGCACGCGACATGCAGATCATGGGTGCGACCATCGAGCGCATCGCGGGGCGTCAGGGTTTCGGCGGTTGCATCCGCGCCCGTTTTCCACATCCGAAATTCGGCGAGCCGGGTATTCTGATCGCGGGTCACATGGACACCGTGCATCCGGTCGGCACCATCGAGAAACTGAAATGGCGCCGCGACGGCGAGCTCTGCTACGGCCCCGCGATCTGCGACATGAAGGGCGGCAATTATCTGTCGGTCGAAGCCATTCGCCAGCTGATGCGCATCTCCTACACCACGCCGCTGCCGATCACCGTTCTGTTTACGCCGGATGAAGAAGTCGGCACCCCCTCCACCCGCGACATCATCGAAGCCGAACCCGCGCGCAATAAATATGTGCTGGTGCCGGAGCCCGGCTCCGCGAACAACGGCACCACCTCCGGTCGCTATGCGATCGCGCGATTCAACCTGGAAACCATCGGTCGCCCCAGCCATTCCGGCGCGACGCTGTCGAACGGCCGTTCGGCGATCCGCGAGATGGCGAAGAAGATCATCCAGATCGACGAGATGACCGGCCCGGATTGCACTTTCAGCGTCGGCATCGTGCATGGCGGACAGTGGGTCAACTGCGTGGCCTCGTCCTGCACCGCCGAAGCGCTCAGCATGGCGAAGCGTCAGGACGATCTCGACAAGGGCGTCGAGCGCATGCTGGCACTCGCAGGCACCGACAATGACGTGCAGTTCAAGGTCACGCGCGGCGTGACCCGCCCGGTGTGGGAGCCAAGTGCTGCGACACTGGAACTGTTCGAGAAAGCCAAGGCAATCAATGCAAGCCTCGGTCTTCCCGAACTGACCCATGGCAGCAAAGGCGGCGGCTCCGATGGCAACTTTACCGGCGCCATGGGTATCCCGACACTCGACGGCCTTGGCGTGCATGGTGCCGACATGCACACGCTGAACGAATACATTATCGCCCAGAGCCTGGTCGACCGCGGTCGACTGATGGCGGGATTGCTGGCCACCCTCGATTGATGCACCCTCAACCGGTCCGTCCATGGCTGTGGCAATGGACGGACCAAAAAAGTGGCAC
>CALRZK010000601.1:0-3250 GCA_943372615.1 Bradyrhizobium ivorense
TATCTCGGCCTGCAAATCGGCGACTATCACGTGATCGGCTTCATGGGCGGCTGGAACGGCTTACTGAGCGCGCCGTTTGGTCGCGGCCTCGGCATCGGCGGCAACCTCACACAAGACTTTTCCGACATTGACTGGAGTGCTGCTCAGCAATCCGGAGCCGTGGACGGCGCTTTCGAGAGCTCCGTCGGAGTTCTGCTCTACCAGATGGGCGTCGCTGCCCTGATCCCGCTCGGCTTCACAGCCTATGTCGGCTTCCGTGCCTGGCTCTTGCATGCCCAGACCGGCAACCTGCTGCAGGGCGTCGCCGGTTTCGGCATGCTGGTGATCCTCGCCAACGGCATCTTCCAGGAAGAAGCGCTGTTCTCGCCGCTCGCGCTCGGTTTGTTACTCACGCTTGCCGGCCTTATTTTTGGCAGCGAAGCACGACGCAAGATCGCCTGACTAACGGGCCTCGCGGCGCGGCTCGGTCGGTTCGTCTTCCTCGTCCGACCACTTCCAGCGCCCACCGCCCGCACGTTTGGCGGCATAGAGCGCTCGATCGACCTGCTGCAGCAGATCCGATGTGGTGGCCTCCGGGTGATCCATCGCACCGGTGACAAGAATGCCGGCGCTGGCGCCGATCCGGATCGGAATATCGTTGACCAGATAGGGCATCGACAGCGCCACGACCGCCTCGCGGGCCAGTGACAGCGCCACATCGCGACCGATATCGCCGACCTGCACGCGCTTCAGCAACATGAACTCATCGCCGCCGAACCGGCAGGCCATGCCGTCATCGCCCATACATGCCGCAAGCCGTGCTGCCACCTGGCGCAGCAGCTCGTCGCCGGTGTGATGCCCGTGGCGGTCGTTCACCGGCTTGAAGCCATCGAGATCGATGGCGACGATGGCGACATAGCCGCTGCCATTCTGCAGAGCCGAGACGAACGCCGAACGGTTCGGCAGGCCGGTGAGAAAGTCCTGGCTAGCCTGCCGCGCCAGCGCATGCTTGGCCTCAAGGCGCTCGATGAATGCCGTGCTCAAATGGCGCGAGGCCTCGCGCAGCGTGATCCAGAATAGGAACAGCATGGTGGCGCCGATCGAATAGGACGCCTCCGGCCGCATGAACGCGCCTGTGACGATCGGCCCGAACAGCAATGCCGCGGTGAGCAGCACAATCCATGGGCGGATCGCCGCGCGCGACACCATCCCGACGCAAAACGACATAGCCAGCCCGAAAGCGAGCCAGGCCCCCGGCGCATCGCCGAGCTGCAGCGCCCGGAACGACAGCATGCCGAGTGACGCGCCGAACAAAGCGGCGCCCACGCCATAGATGCGCTCCCAGTGCACGACGCCGGCATCCGAGGCTTTCGGCCCACGTGATTTATAGAGATGCAGGCTGACAAGCCGGCCCGCCGCCGTGATGAAAACGAAGAAGGAGACGATCGAATAAACGATGTCCCCACTCATCCAGGCCAGCGCCACGCCACCAATCACCGAGGTGAGGCTGATCGCAGCCACTTGCGGCAAAGCCGTATACAGCATCTCGACGAGTTCGCGCCGGATCTGCGGGCTTGGATGTCGGAAGCTGGATCGAACAAGGCGCTGCATGGCGCGGGACCATGCCACCTCATTCCTAACAACGGGTACTCAAGGATGTGAAAGTGGCCGGTTACGCACAACAAAAAGACCAGCCTCGCGGCTGGCCTTGATGGATCGATCGACAGCCGATCCAGCACTGCGCCGTGCGAGCGCAGTGTGTCGGTTGCATGACTTATGGCTTGTAGCCGCCGCCCGGCAGATTGCCGTGATACGGCGTGTTGCGGCAGTGGCCCCAAGGACCGCGCCAGTAGCCGGGAGGGCAGCCGTTACCCATCACCGGAGCTTCCTGATAGTAGCCGCCCGGCAGCGGGCCGTAATACGGCGTGTTGCGGCAATGGCCCCACGGACCGCGCCATGCATTGGGGCCGCAGCCACCGGACACCTGGATCACCTGCGCGTCGACAGCGAGGCTCTGGCCGATCATCGGCGCAGCATTGGCCTGCGACGAGACGATGAACATGGCGACAAGACACGACGCCATGACGTGAAGAAACTTGGTCATTCTATTCCTCTCTGATTGGAGACAATCATCAGCCCCGACCAAAACACCTTGCTCTCGGCTGCGAAGCGCAACCTCAAAGTGCGTTTGTCTGCGATCTTGCATAGAACCACATTATACCTTTGGCAATTGCGATCGGTGTGTTCCACCGTGCTACTGCTTTGGTTAGTTATCTGGCCGTTAAGATAGCAGCACTCGCGCGACGCACTGCCGCAGATGCTGCGCTACATATTTGCATCGCAAGCTTGTTCGTAGCTGAATGCTGAAGGACTTCGTGACAACTGCACAAATTTGGAACTGACCGAATCAGTATCACCGCGTGACTTCGACGACCTTGCACGCGTACCGACACCATCACTCACACGCTTTCCGAAAGACCAACGTGCTCCCCTGGAAACTGATCGACACCACCGACGTGCCCGACGGCAATGTTCCGCTGCGACTGATGCAGCGCGGCAAGGAGTTCACCATCAAGCTCGGACAGAACGAGCTGATGAGCAGCCGTCTGTTCGGTTCCGAAGAAGCGCTGGCAACGCTGACCTGCTTCCGCATGAAGGATATGAAAGCGCCAACGCTGCTGATCGGCGGCTACGGGATGGGCTTCACGCTCCGCGCTGCGCAGAAGGTGTTGGGACCGAAGGCAAAGATCGCCGTGGTCGAATTGCTGCCGGCGATCGTCGCCTGGGCTCGCGGGCCGATGGCGGAACTGACCGGTGACAGCCTCAAGGACCCCCGCGTCAGCGTCGTCGAAGGCGACGTGGTCAAGGCGATCAAGACAGCTCACGACGCCTATGACGCCATCCTGCTCGATGTCGACAACGGACCGGAAGGACTGACGCGCAAATCCAACGATGCGCTGTATGATCTCTCCGGCCTGCATGCGAGCCTCAAAGCGCTGCGCCCCGGCGGCGTGCTCGCGGTGTGGTCATCTTTCCCGCATCCGAAATTCACCACTCTGCTGCGCAAGGCCGGCTTCGCCACCGAGGAGATTCCGATCCGTGCTGCCGGTCCTCGCGGCGGTGCGCGGCATGTGATCTGGCTCGCGACCAAGCCAAAGACGGCGGCGGTTAAGGTGGCCAAACCCGTATCGGCGAAACCGGCAGTTGCGAAAGCCAGGCCAGTCAGCAAATCGCCGGCAAAGCGCAAGGCGGCACCTGCGAAGAAGAAGTC
>CALRZK010000602.1:0-3243 GCA_943372615.1 Bradyrhizobium ivorense
AGAAAGACGCCGCAATGGCGCGTTTCGCTGCCGGCGAGACGCAGATCCTGGTGGCCACGACGGTCGTCGAGGTGGGCGTCGATGTCCCTGCCGCAACCATCATGGTGATCGAGAATGCAGAGCGCTTTGGCCTTGCGCAGTTGCATCAGCTCCGCGGCCGCATCGGGCGAGGCTCAGAGGCCTCCACATGTCTCCTGCTCTATCGCGAACCGCTGGGCGAAATCGCGAAGAAACGCCTCACGGTGATCAAGGACAGTACCGATGGTTTCCGGATCGCCGAGGAAGACCTCAAGCTGCGCGGCGAAGGCGACGTGCTCGGCACCCGGCAGAGCGGCCTGCCCGGTTATCGCATCGCGCGCTCGGAAGTGCATGCGCAGTTGATTACACAGGCACGCGATGAAGCGCTCCGGATATTGCAGGACAATCCGAAGCTCACCGGCGATCGCGGCGAGGCGCTGCGTTGCCTGCTCTATCTGTATGAGCGTGACGAGGCTATTTCGCTGCTCGGGGCTGGGTAGCTCTCAGGTCGCGAGACGCGCGAACATCGTTCGTCCGAACGTCCAGCATGCGCTGGGGATCGTCGGCGAGCCAATATAGGTGATGGCGAGGACGCTCAACGCTGCATTCGCGATCCACCACGGCCGCTCGGGTGTCGAAAATCCCAGGCCCGAACAGGCGATATTCACGAAGAAAGCCGCATAGGCCATCCAGACCGACAGCCAGGGATGGCCGTAGCCAGCAATCCGCAGCTCCGTCACGCCCGTCACCAGAATGCTGACTATGATGACCGCCCAGACAAGTGGCGGCGTCTTCCAGCTGCGCATCCGATCAATCGACCTTGGCCGGTTGCTTCACAGACTGCACGGCGCGTGACTTCTTGGCCATCTCCGCCAAAGCCGCGATCTTCTTTTGCGGATCGGAACCAGGCTGCACGACGCCGGCCGACATGATCAGCGTGGCAGCTGCTTCCGCCGACAAGTCGATCTCGATCAGCTTGCTCTTGGGCACATAGAAGAAGAAGCCCGTCGTCGGGTTCGGCGCACAAGGCAGGAAAACGGAAATATGCTCTTCCTCGCTCGGGATCTTGCTGGAGACCTCGACGCTCGGTGGCTGCGAGATCAGCACGATGGACCACATGCCTGGCGACGGAAATTCGACCATGCCGACCTTGCGGAAGCTCGAACCATTGCCGGAGAACAGCGTCTCGAACACCTGCTTGAGGCCGCGATAGATCGCCCGCACCACCGGCATGCGGCCAAGCAGGTTCTCGCCGAGATCGACCAGCGAGCGGCCGATCAGATTGGCGGTGAGGAAGCCGAGCAGCGTCAACGCGACGAAGGCCACGACCAGACCGGAGCCCGGAATGCCGTAGGGCAGCCACTGTTCGGGGCGATAAGCCTCCGGCACCAGCGGACGAACGATCGCATCCACCCAGGTGACGAACCACCAGGTCAGATAGAAGGTGATGGCAATCGGCCCGGCGACAATCAGGCCGGTGAGGAAGTAGTTGCGCACACGCGCCATGAAGCCCCGCGGGGCTTCGGGCGGCAGTTCGCCCAAAGGCGGTGTCGGCGGCAGATCGGTGGGCTGCATCAAACTCTCGGCGTCTCACGGGCGACGCGCGACTGCGCCGATATCCCTTTGGCGGCTATCCTAGCAGGATTTTGCTTGTGCGGGGAAAGCCACCTTTCGGACAAGTGGTCGCGGAACGGAGCTTTACGAAACTGCCTTTAACTTCCGGACTTTACGAAGATCCGCGTTGATCTGAGATTGCCAGCCCCTGCCCAGAGCGCGATATGACTCGACCACATCCGCATCGAGACGGAGCGTGATCGAGGTTTTCGGTCGATCCCCCAGTGTCGGTCGTCCAGGCCTGACAACCTTGTCGCCGACCCGCAGCTCCGCCGTCCGGAAGAACTCTTCAAGCAGTTCCGGCGCATCATCCGGATCCTCAGTGACCGGAGGGCCAAATAAGGGCTTTCCAGTAAGCTTCTTCTTTCCCATGGCAGTACCTCATGGAAATCACATGTCGATCATCGCCTCGCGGCGTCCACACCATCACGACCATACGCAAGTTGATGTACCCCGCAGAGATGTAACGTGTCTCGCCATAGTCAAAACGATCATCGATCTCGATTGCATATGGCGACGCAAACACAACCTCCGCATCCGTGGCGAAATCGAGCCCCCGCTGCCTCAGCGTCCATTCCCGCTTTGCCGGATCGAACGTGATGGCCATGAGCCGCCCGCGATGCTGCAGTCATCGACGGATAACGTAACTACATAATCAGAGGTTCGCAAGGGCAATGCGCAAGTCGAAAGCTGAGCGAGATGTCACGTGTTTGGAAAATCAGCCTTCAGGCAACCAAACAGGGAGCCTTGCCTTTAAGGCAGAACGCAAGCCGTCGGAATCGCCGCGGCCAGCTGCCCGAAACCTATTTGCCGTTTCACGAATACTCTTTTTGGGCTAAGTCCCTCGATCTGCCATAATACCATCACGAGGCCAAAGCGGACATTGCTTCATGCACAAATCCCCGGTTCCACGTCTTGCTGAAGCCGTTGTCTTGGAATGGGCCGACGATCTCGCGCCGCTGATCGGGCAAAACACGAAAGACCTACGCCAGAACACTGAGCTCATCGCTTTTCCTCACGACACGGTCCGTGTTGAGCTGATGGATCAATCAGTTGTCGAGTTTAGGTACGCGCTGTTCGTCGTCAGCGAAGCCAAGCGAGCTATTGCCGTCTTCACCGAGCATTGCGGCCACCACGTCCTACCCTATCATGAAGCTAAGGTGTTTGTTGGCGGTGAGCTGCGCTACTCGCAGGGACTATCACAATATCCGTTGGCATGCATCGAAGACGTCCAGCTCCCCCCTTCAGCCGGCCCGTCTGAAGCTCCTTCGCGCGAATAGCCCAGCGGACTTCCTCTGTTTCAGGCACTGCGACAATCCGGCCTACTCCACCGTGACCGATTTCGCGAGATTGCGCGGCTGATCGACGTCGGTGCCCATCACCACGGCCGTGTGATAGGCCAGCAGTTGCACCGGCACGGCATAGACCAGCGGCGTGAAGGCGGCGGCCATATCGGGCATCACGATGGTGACCATGGAGTCGACAGTCGCCTCCTCGGCCCCCTTGGCATCGGTCATCAGGATGATGCGGCCACCACGGGCAGCGACTTCCTGCATGTTCGACACGGTCTTGTCGAACACCCGGTCATACGGCGCGATCACCACCACCGGC
>CALRZK010000603.1:0-3238 GCA_943372615.1 Bradyrhizobium ivorense
TTCACCAGGATCGGTGCTGCGCCAGCCTTCGCCGGCGCCGCCGAGACACCTGCGGACACCGCATTGAGCTTGCCATCCGTCCCCTTCAGCGTGGACTTCTCCACATGGGTCGCACTGCGCGAGCGCAGGTAGTAAGTCGTCTTCAGACCACGCGCCCAGGCCAGCCGATAAAGCTGATCCAGCTTCTTGCCCGATGGATTGGCGATGTACAGGTTCAGCGACTGCGCCTGATCGATCCACTTCTGCCGACGCGCCGCGGCTTCGATCAGCCACGCGCTGTCGATCTCGAACGAGGTCGCATAGAGCGCCTTGAGATCGCTCGGCACGCGGTCGATGGCGCCGACGCTGCCGTCGAAATATTTGAGGTCAGAGACCATCACCTCGTCCCACAGCCCGCGCTTCTTGAGATCGCGCACCAGGAACGCATTCACCACCGTGAAATCGCCCGACATGTTCGATTTCACATAGAGGTTCTGATAGGCGGGCTCGATGGACTGCGCGACACCGCAGATGTTGGAGATCGTCGCCGTCGGTGCAATCGCCATGACGTTGGAATTGCGCATGCCGGTGCTCTTCACGCGCTCGCGCAGACTGTTCCAGTCGAGCGTTTGCGAACGATCCATGTCGAGGCCGCCACGGGCATCGGCGACCAGCTCGATGGAGTCGATCGGCAGAATGCCGCGGCTCCACAGCGATCCGTCGAAGGACGGATAGCGACCGCGCTCGGCGGCGAGATCCACCGAGGCCGAGATCGCGTGATAGGCGATTGCCTCCATGCTGGTGTCGGCGAACTGCACCGCGGCATCCGACGCCATCGCCAGGCCGAGCGTATGCAGCGCGTCCTGGTGGCCCATCAGGCCAAGACCGACCGGACGATGCTTGAGGTTGGAGCGGCGCGCTTCCGGGATGGTGTAGAAATTGATGTCGATGACATTGTCGAGCATGCGCATGGCCGTGGTCACCGTGCGCTGCAGGCGGGCGTGATCGATGCCCTGCTCCGTGACGTGATGCAGCAGATTGACCGAGCCGAGATTGCAGACGGCGACTTCGTCATCCGACGTGTTCAGCGTGATCTCGGTGCAGAGATTTGACGAGTGGATGACGCCGGCATGCTGCTGCGGCGAGCGCAGGTTGCAGGGGTCCTTGAAGGTGATCCAGGGATGGCCGGTCTCGAACACCATGGTCAGCATGCGCCGCCACAGATCGGTGGCACGCACCGGCTTGTAGACGCGCATCTCGCCGCGTGCGGCCTTGGCTTCGTAAGCAGCGTAACGCTCTGCAAATGGCTTGCCATAGAGATCGTGCAGGTCCGGCGTTTCGTCCGGCGAGAACAGCGTCCATTCGCCATCCTGCTCGACGCGCTGCATGAACAGGTCCGGCACCCAGTTGGCGGTGTTCATGTCATGGGTGCGGCGGCGGTCGTCGCCGGTGTTCTTGCGCAGATCGAGGAATTCCTCGATGTCCACGTGCCAGGTTTCGAGATAGGCGCAAACCGCGCCCTTGCGCTTGCCACCCTGATTGACGGCGATGGCGGTGTCGTTCGCGACCTTGAGGAACGGCACCACGCCCTGGCTCTCGCCATTGGTGCCCTTGATGTGGGCGCCGAGACCGCGCACGCGGGTCCAGTCATTGCCGAGCCCGCCGGAATATTTGGCCAGCAGGGCATTGTCCTTCACCGACTTGAAGATGCCGTCGAGATCGTCGGGCACCGTGGTGAGGAAGCAGGACGACAGCTGCGGACGCTGGGTGCCGGCATTGAAAAGCGTCGGCGTCGAGGCCATGAAATCGAAGGACGACAGCAGGTTGTAAAATTCGATGGCGCGGTTCTCGCGGTCGATTTCGCGCAATGCGAGACCCATGGCGACGCGCATGAAGAACGCCTGCGGCAGCTCTATGCGGTTGCCCTGCACATGCAGGAAGTAGCGATCATACAGCGTCTGCAGGCCAAGGAACTGGAATTGCAGGTCGCGCTCGGGTTTCAGCGCCGCAGCGATCTTCTTCAGGTCAAAGCGCGACAATTCGGGATCGAGCAATTCGGCATCGATGCCGGTCTTCACATAGGCGCCAAAGTATTCCGAGTAACGCGTCGCCATATCGGCCTGCGACGCCGAGCTCGGCACGCCATGCACGTAAGTCAGCACTTCGGTGCGCAGCTTGTCGAGCAGCAGGCGCGCGCTGACATAGGTGTAGTTCGGCTCCTGCTCCACCAGCGTACGCGCAGCCATGATGCCCGCCAGCGCCAGTTCGTCCAGCGTGATGCCATCATAGAGATTGCGTTTTGTTTCCTCGAGAACGGGCGCAGCATCGACACCATCAAGGCCGGCGCAGGCTTCGCTGACGATCAGCGCCAGACGTGCGGCATCGAGCGGCACACGGCTGCCATTGGACAGCGTGACATTGAGCGCCGGCACGGACGGCACGGCGGCGGGCTTTGCGGCGGCTTCCTCGGCACGGCGGCGGGCGCGTTCCTCGCGATACAGGACATAAGCGCGCGCCACCTTGTGATGCTCGCTGCGCATCAGCGCCAGTTCGACCTGATCCTGCACATCCTCGATATGGAAGGTGCGGCCTTCGCTGATGCGACGGGTCAGAGCAGCGACGACTTCCGACGTCAGTTGCTCCACGGCTTCATGGACGCGGCGCGAGGCGGCGGCGGTGTTGCCCTCCACGGCGAGGAACGCCTTGGTCATGGCCACCGAAATCTTGCCGGCATCGAACGGCGACACCGTGCCATTGCGGCGGATCACCTGCATGGACGGCTCACGCGCGGGCACGACATTGGATTCGGAGGAATGGGCGAGCACGGCCGCATCATGGCCGTTGGAGAGAGCGTGGGACGTGGAAGGCATCGGCAGGACCCCGTGAGATGCATCTGGCTAAAGAGGCTGGGGCCGAAAGGACGATTGCATGATGCCGGGCGGACGCGCGGCACTGCCTGCAAGCGACCGCTGGGACACCCCGCCCATGGACGTTTCTGGTGTCGCGGCAGGTCTCCTGACTCGCAGATCAAGCGCTTGTTTCCGCCTTCCCGGAGCGGTGAAGCCCCAGTGACGTCAATCGAAACAAACTCTCTGCTTACAGTTGCGGGGGCAGTGCCGGGTTCAAGCGCAGTTACGCGCGGCTCTCACCGGCTTCCCTCTTAGCCACCAAATCTTGCGACATGGCGGACCGTGACAACCACATTTGGTGTGACCCGTGGCAAAGTGTCAAGCGTGGTTTGGTGTTCCCACGGAGAAAT
>CALRZK010000604.1:0-3228 GCA_943372615.1 Bradyrhizobium ivorense
CACTATCCAGCGCAACGGTGTGACGGATGAGGCGGCCCGCAAGACGGCTGCTGCCCGCATCTCGAAGCTTCGCTACGGCACCGACGATTACTTCTGGATCAACGACATGCATCCCAAAATGGTGATGCATCCGATCAAACCGGAACTGAACGGTGCGGATCTCTCGGCCAATAAGGATCCGAACGGCAAGCGCCTGTTCGTCGAATTCACCGATGTGGTGAAGAAGCAGAAAGCCGGCTTCGTCGATTATCTCTGGCCCAAGCCGGGTAAGGCTGAGCCGCAGCCAAAACTCTCTTATGTGATGGGCTTTGAGCCGTGGGGCTGGGTGATCGGCACGGGCGTCTATATCGACGATCTTCAGGCGCAGGTCTGGGATAGTGCACGATCGGTCGTGATTGCAGCGCTGTCAGTCATTGTTGTACTCGGTGTTCTGGCCTGGTTGATCGGCCGCAGCATTACGTCGCCGCTCGGTCGTCTTGGTGCACGTATGCGCGGTCTCGCCGATGGCGAACTAGATGACGCAATCCCGGGCGTGGAACGCCGCGACGAAATCGGTGCGATGGCAGCGACGGTTCAGGTGTTCAAGGATAACGCGTTGCGTATCCGCGGTCTCGACAAGATCGAGGCGGAGACGCAGGCGAAGACAGCAGCCGAGCGCCGCGCGGCAATGGATAGCCTTGCTGACGATTTCGAGCGTAGCGTGAATGGCATCGTCCGCTCGGTGTCTAGTGCTGCTGCCGGGATGCAAGGCACGGCACAGTCGATGACGTCCACCGCAGCCGATGCCAGCTCGCGCGCGTCGACAGTTGGTGCGGCATCGGCGCGCTCGTCTGACAATGTCAGCACGGTCGCTGCAGCCGCCGAAGAACTGTCAGCCTCGGTCAGCGAAGTGCTGCGCCAGGTCGCAGCGTCCAGCGAGATTGCCAGCAAGGCTGTCGGCGATGCAGAGCGGACCAATGCGACCGTGCAGCAGCTCTCCAGCGGTGCAGAGAAGATCGGCGAAGTGGTGCAGCTGATCCACAGCATTGCATCGCAGACCAATCTGCTCGCGCTCAATGCGACCATCGAGGCCGCGCGCGCCGGCGAGTCCGGGCGCGGCTTCGCAGTGGTGGCATCGGAAGTGAAGGCCCTCGCAAGCCAGACGGCCAAAGCCACCGAAGAGATTTCGGCGCAGGTCGCGGCGATGCAGGCATCGACCAATGAAGCCGTCAGCTCGATCAACGCCATCACCAGCACGATTGCGCAGATGAGCCAAATTACTACCACGATCTCTGCTGCGGTCGAGGAGCAGGGGGCAGCCACTCAGGATATTGCTCGCAACATCCAGTCGGTGGCGGCGGGTTCAAATGAGGTCAGCAAGCATATCGGCGGTGTCAGCTCGGCGGCGGAGGCCACGGGCCAGGCGGCGGGGATGGTGCTATCCAGCGCAAAAGAGCTTGATGGACAGTCAGGCATCCTGAGCAAGGCAGTGGATGAGTTTTTGGCGAAGGTGCGCGCGGCGTAGCTTCTTCCCTCCCCGGAGCGAAGCGAATGGGGAGGGTGGCGCGTAGCGCCGGGTGGGATCTCTCCCCACGTGACGTCAGAGCTTGCGGAGACACCCACCCGTCTCGAAGCTCGCGGAACGCTCGCTTCTCGCCACCTTCTTCACTGCGCGGCTTCGCCGCTGGGGGGAGGGAAAAGCAAAAAACAAAAAGCCCTCCTTTGCGGGAGGGCTTTCGCGCTTAAGGCTCTTGCCTCGGCCGGGCTTACTTCGCCTTCAGGAAGTCGGCGACTTCGAGCAGGACGAATTCGTTGTCGTCGGCCTTGTTCGGATCGCGGCTCGATGAGAACGGCAGGTTATTGTCGTTGCCGACGATGATATGCGTGGCATCGACCTGATCGACGTTCTCGATGGTGAAGAACGGGAACTGCAGAACACCGTCGTTCAGCGGCTTCTTGGCCAACTTGTTCGGGTCCTGGATCTTCAGGAGATCGATGAAGCCGACCTTTCGAACTGGCTTGCCGACATTGCTGTCGTTCATTTCGATCTTGTAGACGCGTTTCAGCTTTGGCAAGTCCGGGAAGCAGTCGGTGCCGCGCTTGCCGTCGGCGCAGGCCTTGTCCTTGGTGCCTTCGCCATCGTCACGCTCGATGATCAGGCCGTTATCGGCGGTGATCATGTTGAAGTCGCCGATGGCATTGCCGTTGGTCTCGAACACATAGTGCCAGAACCGGCCGGTGAACTTCTGGGCGGCGACGTCGAATTCCAGGATACGGGCGGCTTCCTTGCCGTCGACCTTTTCCCAGTCCTTCTTCTCGGCATCCCACAGCGGGCCTTCGAGCAGGCCGTAGAGGAACTTGCCGTCCTTCGAGGCGGCAAAACCTTCATAGCCCTTCGAGCGGCGCAGATTGACATTGGTGTAGCTGGCGCCCGGCGCGCCTGGTGTCGCAACCTGCCAGTGATCGGGCGAGCGCACCGGCTTGCCGTCAGCCATGGTCTCGAACACTTCGAGTACCTTGCCGGTCTTGTCGGCCTTGATGATGTAGGGGCCGAATTCCTCGCCGATCCAGAAATTGTCGCCGACGATCTGGAAGCCTTCGGTGTCGACGTCGGAGCCGGTCAGGTAGCGCTTTGCGGTGTCTTCATGAACGATGCGGAACGGCATCTTCTTGTCGGGATCGTGCAGGAATACGGTTTCCTGCTTCTCGATCTTGCCGCTCTTCCAGTCGATCTTGTGGCGGTTGAGATAGATCATGTAGTCGGGCGAATTGGCGCGCGAGCCCGCGCCGTTGTCGGTCAGCACCCAGAACGAGCCATCGGGCATGGTCTTGATGCCGGAATGGCCCTGCAGCGGCTGGCCCTGCATCGGCAGTGCGATGCCGGTGTCGCGTTCCTTGGATTTACCCATGACGCTGCCGAGCTTTTCGACGCGCTTGCCGGTGGTGTATTTACCGGAGGTCTTCAGGTCGTTCGGCGCATCGGCGGGAGCCTCGATGGTCGAAGAGGCCGGCAGCACAGCGTGGCCGGCGAGCTTGGCGGGGAATTCACCTTCGCTCTGCGCAAAAGCGGCGGAGGTGAGCATCATGAGGGAGGCGACGGAGCAGAGGAACGTGCTGCGCATGGATTGTCTCCTGAGAGGGATGGGAACCACGCGCGGTGTTCTGAAGAGGGGCAGTTACGGCGCCCTGACAATTCCATGAAGGCGAGATGACAGCGGGGGAAATCCCTGCGACATGCCGTCGCCATGG